>JBDTJD010000412.1:0-4649 GCA_039935975.1 Caldimonas sp. | reverse complement strand
GATCGGGGCAAAACGCCGAGCGAGCCACGTTTCCCAACATCAGTCTGGCCGACCGCGCCATTTTCAGCAGCTACCACCCATCGCCGGCACTCGAGAAGTACATGGTTCCCGTGGGAACGCCGCTGGTTGGCAGCGACAGGGTGATGATCGAGCGCCATCGAGGCATGCACTTCTGGATCGCCGCCCGCGCGGACATCGACGCCAATGAGGTCTGGGTCACGCTTCCATCACTGACGATCAACGGCGTGCCGGCGGATGTACCCGAACTTCACTTTCATCGAAAGATGATTCTTGCGATCGCACCGCTGAACTGCTGAAGTGGACGTTTTTCGAACTTTGCGTGGTCAAAAACTGCCTTGGTGGAGGTCGAAGAGCGCGCGACTTCGGGGCCCTGCCACCGTTAAACTGAACGGTGCCTGATTGCCACTGGCCTGGAGATGGGATGCGTCCATGAGATGCGGGCGTTGCCAGGTCGATGTCTCAGCCGACTTTGCGTTCTGTCCACGCTGCGGAAACCAGCTCGACAACGTCGAGCGACCGCCCGCGCCGGCACCCGCAGCCAGCGCCGATCGCCGATCCGCCACCGTCTTGTTCGCAGATCTCACCGGCTTCACCTCGATTTCCGAGACGCTCGATCCCGAGGACGTGCGCGGGCTTCAGACGGATCTGTTCGATGCGCTGAGAGGCGTCGTCGAGCGATTCGACGCCTTCGTCGAAAAGTTTGTCGGCGATGCCGTCATGGCGGTGTTCGGCGCGCCCACGGCACACGAGGACGATCCGCAGCGAGCCCTCCACGCGGCGATCGGCATGCACGCGGCCGTGACCGCGCTGAGCGAGCGGTGGCACCTGCGGATCGGCCGCCCGCTGCAATTGCGCATCGGCATCAACTCCGGGCGGGTGGTGGCCGGACACCTCGGGTCGTCGGCCGACGCCGCGTACGCCGTGACCGGAGACACGGTGAACACGGCCGCGCGCCTGCAGACCGCGGCCGAGCCCGGGCAGACGCTGGTCAGCGAAGCGACCTTCCGCCTGACGCAGCACGAGTTCGCGTTCGAAGACCGCGGATCGCTGGCGTTGAAGGGCAAGGCCGAGCCGCTGTCGGTCCACCCGCTGCGCGGGGTCGCCGATCGCCCGTCGGTGCCACGCGGGCTCGCGGCGCACGGGCTCACCGCCCCCTTGCTCGGCCGCGATGGCGATCTCCAGCAGATGCTCGATGCCGCCGCATGCGCATTGGCAGGACGCGCGCAGGTCGTGACACTGGTGGCCGAAGCGGGACTGGGCAAGACGCGGCTGGTCGATGTGTTCCTGGAGCGCGTGCGCACCGCCGTCCCCGCTTTCGGTCCGGCCCCGGTGCGGCGCGTCACGTGCACCTCGCTCAGCCAGCGTCCCTACGGGATCACCGACGGCCTGTTCCGCGACGCGTACGGAATCGCACCGGCGGATTCGCTCGAGGAAGCGCAGCGCAAGGTCGACGAGGGCCTACGCCGCGTGGACGCCCAGGAGTCGGAAATCGCCATGGTGATTCCGGTGGTGGGCTACATCCTCGGCCTGCAGGGGCTCGGGCAGTTGAGCGACCTGGAGCCGGAGACGCTCAAGCGGCAGATCTTCATGACCATCCGCGCGGCGATCGAGCGGCGGCTGCAGGTCGGACCGCTGGTGCTCGTCATCGAAGACCTGCAGTGGGCTGATGCGGCGTCGCTGGAAGGCATGCAGACGCTCTCTGACTGGCTGTGCGATCTGCCTCTCGTGGTGGTGATGACCGGACGGCCGCCGTTCGAGGTCGGTGCGCGCCAGTTCGGTCGCGCCGCACGCACCGAGCTCCGGCTGGCGCCCCTGGCCGACGATGCGATCGAAGCACTGCTCGGCGCTCTCTTCGGCTCGACCGCCTATCCGATCGAACGCGAGCTGCACGAGAGGATCGTCCGGCAGGCCGGCGGCAATCCGTTGTATCTCGAGGAAGTGGTGCGCGGGCTCATCGCCAGCGGCGTGCTGGTGCACGAGGCCGACGGCTGGCGTTCGCTGGCGATGTCGGACGCGGTCGAGGTGCCGTCGTCCATCGAGGGCCTGCTCCTGTCCCGCATCGACCGCTTGCCGCCGCGCGCCCGTGCCTCGCTGCAAAGCGCATCGATCCTTGGCCCGGTGTTCGAGCGCTCCCTGCTGAGCGCCTTCGACGCGTCGGCAAGCGACGTGCAGACGCTCGACATGCTGTGCGATGCCGAGCTGCTCGCGATGATGACGACCGGGCGCTACCGCTTCACCAGCGCCATGGCGCACGAGGTGGTGTACCAGAACCTCCTCCTGCGCAGTCGCACGCAGATGCACCAGCGCGCCGGCACGCTGCTCGAGAGCCGGTGCGGCCCGACGCCGGCACCCCTGGAACACCTGGAGGCCCTCTGCCGTCACTTCAGCCTGGGCGAGGATCTCGCGCGCGGCGCCCGCTATCTGATCCAGGCCGGTGCCTGGGCGCGCGGCATCTACGCCAACCAGGATGCCCTGCGCTACTACTCGCGCGCGCTCGACCTGCAGCAGCGCGTCGCCGATGCAGACGCGCTCGTGCCCTCCCTGCACGAGCACATCGGCGATCTGCTGGGCCCGATGGGTCGGGGCCGGGAGGCGCGCGCACATTACGACGTCGTGCTTCTGACCGCCCGTGCCGGGCACGACGCCATCGGCGAGGCCCGCGCCCAGAGGAAGCTGGCCGGCCTGCACTGGGATGCCGGCGAGCGCGCGCCCAGCCTCGCCTGCCTGAACGATGCCTTGCGCCTGCTCGAAGAGAGCGCCGGCACGACCGGGCGTGACATCGCCTGGGACATCGAGATGGCGCAGGTCTGCCAGGAACAGGGTCGGCTCGCGTTTCGCGCCGGCGACAACCTCGGCGCGGTCGAGTGGGCCGAGCGCGCCTTGCGCCAGGCCGAGCACGCGGACGGCTCCGTCGTCGAGGAGGTGGGCGACGATCCGCGCATGCGGGTGTCGGCCGCCGCGGCCATCTCGCATGCGTTGAACACGCTCGGCGCGGCGCTGGCCCGACTCGAGCGTTCCGCCGAGGCCGTCGTCCACATCGAGCGCAGCGTCGCCGTCGCGCAGTCGGCCGGCCTGCTGCAGGCCGCGTGCCGTGCCTACGCCAACCTCGGCGTGCTCTATTCGACGGTCGATCCCGGATCCGCGGTACAGACATGCCGAACCGGCCTCGAGACGGCGAAGAAGATCGGTGACCTGGGCTTCCAGTCGCGGCTGTATGCCAATCTCGCGGTGGCCTACTGCGCGCTCACCCAACGCTGCGACGACGAAGGCCTGCAGGCGGCGCAGTCGGCGATCGACCTCGACCGCAAGCTCGGCCAGCTCGATCACCTGGCCGTCCCGCTGATCGTGCTGGGCCAGATCCACCAGTGCCACGGCGATGCCGATCTGGCGCTGCGCTATTACGAAGAGGCGCTGGCGCTGGCCAGCGAGATCGGCGAGCCTCAACTGCTCTTCCCCTGCTACGAAGGGCTGGCCACCCTCTATCTCGACAACGGTGACGATGCGCGCGCCGAGTCCTACTTCAACCGGGCCGACGAGGTGTGCAAGCTCGCAGGGGTCGACCGCGACTCGCTGGTGGTCCTTCCGTTCCTCTGCTGACCGGTCCGCACACGAACTAGCGTTCGAGCCGTTCCGCGGCGGCGAGAATCTCGGCGACCGTAGGAAAGATCGATAGATTGTTCGGCGTATCGGGCGCCTCGATCTGGACCCACCTCACGATGCCTTCTGCATCGACCAGAAAGTGCCCGACGAGCTGAGTCGGGTGCTCGGCGACGATCTTGTGATCGGCTTCCTCCATCTGGAAGCCCTGTCTGGCGTTGAGTATCGTGTTGCACTCCAACGGCTGCGTCGGCTCGGCCAACTCGCCTGTGGGGTTGATGCGTGCGGCCATGAACTGTTCGATGGTGGCTTTGTAGGGCCACTGCGGCGGTTCGGAGCTGCCCTCGGGAAGGAACTCTCCACGTGGCACGCCGAAATCCCGGTGCGTTCGGCATTCGGGGTCGCTCAGGAGCATCACAGGCGTGGGCCGGTGACGAAAATACAGCTGCGCACGTTCGACAGGCGTATTGATCACCGCCACCGTTTCCACTCCGATCGCGCGCAGGGCGGGCTGCACAGCGCCGAGCTGCGTCACCTGGCGTCGACAAAACGGGCAATGCAGCCCGCGGAAGAATCCGATCAGGAACGGACGGCCGCGCAAGCTGGCCAACGAGACCTGCCCGGCGCTATTCGCGGCCGGCAGGTCGAACTCTGGCGCAGCTTCACCCGGTCGCAGCGGAGGCTTTTGGTTGTCCATGATCGACTCCCCTCGGTTCGGCTTGTTTCGAATGACGAAAAGGTGCTTTCGTCAAAGTGAAAGTCCGGCGCTCCGCAAATGCTAACGCGGTTGGTCGACCAGGCTCCACTCTTTCGCCTCGGCGCATGGCTGTCAGCTTGTCGATGAACCGCAGTTGGCAGGGACGCCCGTCGCACCTCGCCGATGTGATCCTGACTTCTACCTAGATGTGATCACCGGCACGCCACTAGAGTGCAGGAAACTTCACATCTGGTGCGCCATGCTCAGTTATTCCTTCGAGACGTTCGGCAAACCGCTGGCTCAGGTGCTGCGTGAGACGCCGAGTCCCGTCGGC
>JBDTJD010000411.1:0-2548 GCA_039935975.1 Caldimonas sp. | reverse complement strand
GGCACGGCGAACTCCTCGAGCCAGAGGCCCGTGGGATGGTCAGGCGCAAGCTGATTGCTGCTGGTGGTGACGAAAAGGGCGCGCATGGTGATCCTGCAAAGTGTCGGTCGAATCTAAGGCAGGCGGTGGCGCCGGCAGGTAGGACGACACCGCCGCGGGGGACGGCCATGCGGCTTTGAGCAGGAAGGTCGAGAGCGCTGCGCGATGTCGTCCCGTTGGGCGGCATCGAGTGGCCGGATGGGCCGTCTACCGTGACCGCTCGCAGTCTCGTGAACCCGCCGGCGCGGATGCCGCAGGCGCGCAGCACGTTGTTCGAGTGCACATCGCGACTTTCATGGAGAGGCCTTTCGCCTTCAGGGCCGCTTCGCGTTGGCCTTGCAATTGCGGCAGCCGGGGGCCGCCCCACCGTCGCCGACGTTGCCGGACACGGCGTGCGTGCCTGCGTTGAGCGAATCCATCATTCCCGTTGTCACCTGCACGGCCGCGGCCCGCTGGCTCATCCTGGACTGGAGCTCGATCAGGCTGTTCTCCGCGCCCGACGGAGCGGATGTCGCCCGGGGCATCGAGGTCGCCAGGCGTGAAGCGGGTGCCGACGCTGGCGTCGCGCGGATCGCTCGCGGCGCCGTCTGAGCCTGCGACGCTGCGCAGACCACCAGCAGCAGCATCGGCCATGGCACGAGGATCGCGCAGACGCTCTTCAAGGCGCGGCCTCCCCTGCCGGCACTCATCGCGACCCCAGCGCCGACGGTGCGGCCCGGCTCCAGTCGAGCGCCGTTGAACGTGCGGCGCGCGCGACCGGGGCCGAGGCCGGGACCGGCGCAGTCGCGACCGCTGGGGCCGCGGTGGCCGGTCGGGCGGCGAGCGTGCTGGTCGGCCCGGGCCGCGTCGGCGTCGGCTCCGTCGACCCGCTGCGGGCCGAGAACGACTTGCCCGAGTTGAAGGCTTCGCCCGCCCGGCCGGTCTGCGCGGCCGCCGTCTCCGGGTGCACCTCCAGCCGCTTGAGCGCAAGAGCCTGCTGTGCGATCAGGGCGTTGCGCATCGGCTCCTTCTCGGTGCTGGTGAACGGGCGCTTCGCCAGACGCAGGCTCTTGTCCAGGCTGCCGAGGCTGCCCGTCGACGTGACGACACTGCCGGTGCAGCTGGCTGCGGTCTCCAGCCACGGATCGGTCGCACACACCATCTTCGAAACGAACCTGCCGTAGGGCCGGTTGGCCGGCGCGAACTCGTCGATGGTCGGCGGCGGCAGGGTGATCGTCTCGGTCGCGACCTTGGTCGTCGGGTCGTAGCTGCCTTCGGCCGACCAGCGGGCGCGCCAGACCTCTTTGGACTTGTTGTACTGGTTGAACTCACTGCGATTCCTGGCGCCGTCGCTCGGCGCCTGGACCGCCTCCTGCTCGACGCAGACACCGCTCGCCGCGTAGGTCTGGCTCACGCGGTGAAACTCGCCCTTCAACGCCGGCATGTCGCAGAAGATCTGCCGTGTGATCGCCTCGTCCGTGCTGAAGGACACGCTCGCCCGAGCCGGGCCGGCCGCGGCGCAGAAGGCCACGGCGACGAGGCTGGCGCTCCAGTGCATCCGCGAGCATCTTGTCTGGCTGTTCATATTGCCTCCTTGGCGAACGTGGGTGAAGGGAGATGGCGCTCGGGGGCCCGCCGACGCATCGAGGCAGCGCCGAGTCCGAGCCCAGCGAAGCCGATGCATGCGAACGAGAAGACATCACCTGCGTGCGAATACCAGGTGCCACCGGCGCTGCCGATCGTCACCGTGGCCACCGCGATGCCGTGCCGGGCGAATCCCTCGACGCGCGAAACGACGCGGCCGTGCGCGTCGATCACCTGCGACGGTCCGGTGTTCGAGGCGAGCACGACGGGGACGCCGTTCTCGACGGCGCGCAGCACCGAGGCCAGGTTGTGCTGCGCGGCGGCGCGGCTGTCGCCGAACCAGGCGTCGTTGGTGAGCTGCACGAGCAGGCGGGCGCCACCGACGACTGCGACTCGCGCGAGGCCGGCGAACTCGCTTTCCCAGCAGATCGTCGCGCCGAGCCGGATCGGCGCCGGCGACGCCGCGATCTCGAACCCGGCGTCTGCGTCGCCGGCATGCACGTCGACGACGTCGGGCACCAGGACGGCCGGCCACGGCAGCGCGCCACGCAGAGGCAGGTACTCGCCGAACGGCATCAGCACGCGCTTGCGGTAAGGCTCGCCGACGACGGCGCCGTCGGCGACGAGGTAGGCCGAATTCCACGCATCGCGCTCGCTCGCCGAAAGGCCGCCGCCCGTCGTCGCGGCGAACTTTTCCGTCTCGGCCGCGCCGACGACGATCGGCACGCGAAGCGAAGTGCTGAGCGCCGCCAGGCGCGCCGCGAGCGCCGCGTCGTGACGCGGATCGCCGACGGCCGTCTCCGGCCAGACGACCAGGGACGGACGCGCCGCCGACGCCTCGCGCGTGAGCGACTCGAGCCGCTGCCAGATCGCGGCGCGACCCTCTGCCGTGTCGCGCTCCGCCAGGCCGATGCCGGGCTGTACCGCGGCCACCGTCAGCCACGGT
>JBDTJD010000410.1:0-2768 GCA_039935975.1 Caldimonas sp. | reverse complement strand
GGCGGCGACTGGAGCGACGACCGGCTGATTCCTGACGCCGTGCGCGCCTGGCAGTCGGGCACGACGCTTGTCGTGCGCCGGCCCGAGGCCATCCGGCCGTGGCAGCACGTGCTCGATCCGCTCGCCGGCTACCTGCGGCTGGCGGAATCGCTCTGGCACCGTCCTGCGCTCGCCGGCGCCTACAACTTCGGTCCACGCGCCGACGAGGCGGCAAGCGTCGGCGAGGTGGTCGCGATCGCGCGCGCCGCCTACGGCTCGGGCGACTGGCGCGCCGAGACCGAAGCGGCCGGCCCGCACGAAGCCGGCCGGCTCACGTTGGCGATCGATCGCGCCCGCGACGTGCTCAGCGTCGAGCCGCGCTGGGCCCTGCCCGAGGCGGTGCAGCGGACGATGCTCTGGTACCGGCGCCTCGCCGACGGCGCCTCGGCGCGTGCCCTCTGCGAGGCCGACACCGCCGACCATGAAGCCGGCGCCGGCCGGCACGCCGAGGAGCGCGCGGCATGAGGCGGCTGCTCGAGGTCGACGACACGCCGATCGCCGGGCTGAAGCGCGTGCGACGCAGCCGTCTGGCCGATGCGCGCGGCTTTCTCGCGCGTCTCTTCTGCGCCGACGAATTGCGCGATGCGGGCTGGGATGCGCCGGTCGCGCAGATCAATCACACCATGACGGCTCGGCGCGGCAGCGTTCGCGGCCTGCACTTCCAGCGTGCGCCCCACGCCGAGAAGAAGCTCGTCCACTGCCTGCGCGGCGAGGTCTGGGACGTTGCCGTCGACCTTCGCCAGGGCTCGCCGACGTTCCTGCGCTGGCACGCCGAGCGGCTGAGCGCGGACAACGGCGTCGCCCTGCTCATTCCCGAAGGCTTCGCGCACGGGTTCCAGACGCTCGCCGACGACGTCGAGATGCTCTACGTGCATTCGGTCGCGTACTCGGCGAGCGACGAGGGCGGCGTCTCCCCGGACGACGCCCGCCTCGCGATCGACTGGCCATTGCCGATCGGGCAGCTCTCGCCGCGCGACGCGGCGCACCGGCCGCTCGCAGCCGATTTCGAGGGGCTTGCGCCATGAAGTGCCGCCACTGCGCCGCGCCGCTCGACCACGTCTGCCTCGACCTCGGCAGCGCGCCGCCGTCGAACGCCTACCTGAGCGACGCAGCGCTGCGCGCGCCCGAGCTCTGGTATCCGCTGCGTCTGCTCGTCTGCGAACGCTGCTGGCTCGTCCAGACCGAGGACCATGCCGGCCGCGATGCCCTCTTCAGCGACGACTACGCCTACTTCAGCTCGTTCTCGTCGTCGTGGCTGGCGCACGCCGAGGCCTACGTGAAGGCGATGCGCACTCGCTTCGGCCTGACGGGCGCGAGCCTCGTGAGCGAGGTCGCGGCCAACGACGGCTACCTCCTGCGCTACGTCCGGGACGAAGGCATCCCCTGCTACGGCATCGAGCCGACCGCGAGCACCGCGCGGGCCGCGCGTGCGCTCGGGCTCGACATCGTCGAACGCTTCTTCGGCGTCGAGCTCGCGCGCGAGTTGGCGTCGGCAGGCCGCCGGGTCGATCTCGTCGCGGCCAACAACGTGCTCGCGCACGTGCCGGACATCAACGACTTCGTCGCCGGATTCACGGCGCTGCTCAAGGACCACGGCGTCGCCACCTTCGAGTTCCCGCACCTGCTGCGCCTCCTGCGCGAGAACCAGTTCGACACGGTCTACCACGAGCACTACTCGTACCTCTCGCTCGGTGCGGTGAAGCGCGTCTTCGAGAGCAACGGGCTCGCCGTCTTCGACGTCGAGGAACACCCGACGCACGGCGGCAGCCTGCGCGTCTTCGCCCAGCGCGCCGACACCGGGGGCCGTGCGACAACGGAGGCCGTCGCGCGCGTCCTGCACGAGGAAGCCGGCGACGGCCTCGCGAGTGCATCGGGCTACGAAGGCTTCCAGGCCAAGGTCGACAAGGTCAAGGACGACTTCATGGCCTACCTGATCGAGGCGCGTCGCGCCGGCCGCAGGGTGGCCGCGTACGGCGCCGCGGCCAAGGGCAACACGCTCATGAACTATGCCGGCGTGCGGCCCGACCTGATCGCGTTCGTGGTCGATCGCAATCCGGCCAAGCAGGGCCGGTTCATGCCGGGCAGCCGCATTCCGATCGTCGCCGAGGAGCGCCTGCGCGAGGCGCGGCCCGACGACGTCGTGCTGCTGCCCTGGAACCTGCGCGACGAGCTGATGGCGCAGCTCGCCTACGTGCGCGAGTGGGGCGGCCGCTTCGTCACCGCGGTGCCTTCGCTGAAGGTCGTGCCGTGAAGGTGGCCGTGAGCGGAGCGGCAGGTTTCCTCGGCCGTCACGTGGTCGCCGCGCTGGAGCGCGCGGGGGCGGAGCCGACACTTTGGGTGCGGCCGTCGTCATCGCAGGGGGTGCGCGATCGATCGAATCGTCCGGTCGTCGGGATCGACCTCCTCGATCCGCCCGCGCGTGCGTTCGACCGGCTCGGCCGTCCCGATGCGCTGATCCATCTGGCCTGGGGCGGGCTGCCGAACTACGGCTCGCCGCACCACGTCGAGCAGGAGCTGCCCGCGCACGAAGCGCTGTTGACGCAGCTGGTCGGCGACGGTCTCCGCAACCTCGTCGTCGCCGGCACGTGCTTCGAGTACGGCATGCAGTCGGGCGCCCTCGCCGAGACCGCGGAGGCGGCGCCTGCCAATGCCTATGCCGTCGGCAAGGACACGCTCCGTCGGCGCCTGCAGGCGCTGCAGCGAGAGCGCCCGTTCGATCTCACCTGGGC
>JBDTJD010000409.1:0-10405 GCA_039935975.1 Caldimonas sp. | reverse complement strand
GCCTTCGATGTCGGGAATCGTCTCGATGTCGAAGGCGAGAACCGAGCCCATCGAAGTCTCTATCGCGTCGGCAGGAGCTTGGCGGGATCGATCGGCTTGCCCTGGCGCCGGATCTCGAAGTGCAGCTGGACGCTGTCGGCATCGGTCGATCCCATTTCCGCGATCTTCTGGCCGCGCTTGACGGGCTGATCGTCCTTCACCAGCAGGGTCTGGTTATGGGCGTAGGCGGTGAGGTAAGTGGCGTTGTGCTTGAGGATCACGAGGTTGCCGTAGCCGCGCAGTCCCGATCCGGCATAGACGACGCGACCGTCGGCCGCCGCCAAGACGGGGTCGCCGGGCTTGCCCTTGAACACGAGCCCCTTGTTGCGGGTCTCGTCGAAGGGCGTGGCGACCGGGGCGGCCGACGGCCAGCCCCAGGCGACGTCGTCGTCGCCCTCGCGCGGCGCGGCAGGCGGCGGCGGTGCCGTCGTCGGTGCCGGCGCTGCGCTCGCCGCCGATGCGGCGACCGCGCCGGCCGGCTTCGCGTCGAGTGATCGTGTCTCGACCTTCGCCGTGGTCACGGGGCGCGTCGTCGCGGCGCCGGGATCGACGCCCGGAGCGACGATGCGCAGGACCTGGCCGACCTCGAGGACGTTCGGATTGGCGATGCTGTTCCAGCGGACGATGTCCTTCCAGTTCTGGCCCGTGTCGAGGCCGATCCGGATCAGCGTATCGCCGGGCTTGATCGTGTAATAGCCCGGACGACCGCTGTTGCTGTCGGCCGCGACCACCGGTGCGGCGTCGACCGGCGCCGACGCGCCCGGCGCCGCTGCGTTCGCGACCACGGCGGAGCGCGGAAGCGACGAGCGTTCTTCGACTGGGGCGCGGTTGGGGGGCGTGGCGCAGGCGGAGAGGAGCGCGGCGGCGGCGACGGCGAGCAGGCCGGCGCATCGACGGGCGCGCGATGCCGGGGCTTCGTTCAGGAGCATTGAATCGGCGAGATGGTCATCATCAGCGGGAAATCCCTGATTTTAAGGGGACGAACCGCACTGCTCCGTCGACGCTGTGGACATAGCCCTCTTCGGTCCGGTCGACGACGACGAGCACCTGCACGTTCGCGCCGCGCAGCACGGGCGCGACGATACGGCCACCGACGGCGAGCTGGTCGAGCCAGGGCGCCGGGATCTCGCTACCGACGGCGGCCGCGACGATGGCGTCGTAGGGCGCGCCCGGCGCGTGTCCGACCATGCCGTCGCCGTAGACGAGGCGCAGCTTGGTGGTGCGCAGCGGCGCGATCAGCTCGCGTGCCTTGTCGTGCAGCGGCTTCATGCGCTCCACCGAAACGACCCGCCGCGCACACTGCAACAGCAGCGCGGCCTGGTAGCCGCAGCCCGTGCCGATCTCGAGGACGGCGCCGAGGTCGCCGGCGCGACGCGCGTTGGCGCCGGCGAAGAGCAGCGCCAGCATGCGCGCCACCACCGAAGGCTTCGAGATCGTCTGGCCGTGCCCGATCGGCAGGCTCGTGTCTTCGTAGGCCTGCGTCGCCAGCGCCGCATCGATGAAGGCATGGCGCGGCACGGCCGCGAACGCCGCGAGCACGCGCTCGTCGGCGATGCCGTCGGCGCGCAGGCGCGCGACCATGCGCCGTCGCACGTCGGCCGAATCGAGGCCGATGCCGCTGGGCCCGGCGCGCCGGGCAGAGTCGGCATGGGCCTCCGCGACATGCCGCTGCGGGCGCAGGACGATGCGGCCTTCGGTGGGGCGCGCTCCGGTGCCCGAGACTGCCGAGCGATTGACGACGCCGCCGACCCGGCCGAGCGCGAGCGGGAACTTGCGCGCTGGCCGCTCGGCTGTGGTCATCCGGTCGCCCGTTCGACCCACGGCCGCCAGGCCGACAACGTCGCGTGATCGGTGAGGTCGACGTGCAGCGGCGTGATCGACACCTCCCCGTGGCTGGTGGCGTGGAAGTCGGTGCCCGGGCCGGCCTCGCGGGCGTCGCCGGCTGGGCCGATCCAGTACAGCGTCTCGCCGCGCGGGCTCACCTGACGGATCACCGGCTCGCTCGCATGGCGACGGCCGAGTCGCGTGACGCGGTGCGGCAGCGAATCGGCATCGGCGCGGTTCGGGATGTTCACGTTGAGCAGATAGTGCGGCGACGGCGGCCGCTCTCGCAGCACGTGCTCGATCACGCTGCGCGCGACGCGGCTCGCTGCCTCGAGCTCCGACCAACCCTTTTGCACCTGCGAGAAAGCGATCGCGGGGATGCCGAACAGGAATCCTTCCATGGCCGCGGCCACCGTGCCCGAATAGAGCGTGTCGTCGCCCATGTTGGCGCCCTGGTTGATGCCCGAGACGACGAGATCCGGCCGATGCTCGAGCAACCCCGAGAGCGCCAGGTGGACGCAGTCCGACGGCGTGCCGTTGATGTAGCGGTAGCCGTTGACGGCGGTGTAGACCGAAAGCCCCCGGTTGAGCGTGAGGGAGTTCGAGGTGCCGCTCGCGTTCTGCTCGGGCGCGACGATGTCGAGCTCGCCGAGCCCCTCACATGCCTTGACGAGCGCGGCCAGGCCGGGCGCGAGGTAGCCGTCGTCGTTCGCAATGAGGATTCGCATCGCTGCGATTGTAGGCAGTGACGTCTCGCCACCTGGCTGCGCACGAGTCGCTGCGTATCATCTTGTGGAGCCCGCCGCGTCGGTGCGCTCGCCCTCTTCGAAAGGTCTGGACATGCACGCCTGGCTCTGTGAGAACCCCGTCGGTGTCGAGGCGTTGCAATGGAAGGAGCTGCCCACTCCCGAGCCCAAGGCCGGCGAGGTCCGCATCGCGATCCGCTCGGCGAGCCTGAACTTCCCCGACCTCCTGATCGTCCAGAACAAGTACCAGATGAAGCCGCCCCTGCCCTTCGTGCCGGGCTCGGAATATTCGGGGACGGTCGACGCGGTCGGCGAAGGCGTCGCGCATCTGAAGGCCGGTGATGCCGTTGCCGCGTTCGCCGGCACGGGCGGCTTCGGCACGCACGCGGTCGTCAACGCGAAGCTCGTGATGCCGCTTCCGAAAGGCTTCGACTTCGACGATGCCGCCGCCTTCATCCTCACCTACGGCACGACGCATCACGCACTCGTCGACCGTGCGGCCATGAAGGCCGGCGAGACGCTGCTCGTGCTCGGCGCCGCCGGCGGCGTCGGCACCGCGGCGATCCAGATCGGCAAGGTCGTCGGGGCGCGCGTCATCGCGGCCGCGTCGAGCGACGAGAAGTGCGCGCTCTGCCGATCGATCGGCGCCGACGCGACCATCAACTACTCGACCTCCAACATCCGCGACGAGCTGAAGAAGCTCACCGACGGCAAGGGTCCCGACGTCGTCTACGACCCGGTCGGCGGCGACCTCGCCGAGCCCGTCTTTCGCTCGATCGCCTGGCGTGGCCGCTACCTCGTCGTCGGCTTCGCACAGGGGGCGATTCCTTCGCTGCCGCTCAACCTCACGCTGCTCAAGGGCGCATCCATCGTCGGCGTGTTCTGGGGTGACTTCGCCCGGCGCGAGCCGCAGGCGCACGCCAAGGCGCTCGCCGAGCTCGGGCGCTGGTATGCCGAAGGCAAGGTGAAGCCGATCATCGATCGGCGCCTGCCGATGAGCGAGCTCCCGGCCGCTTATGCGCTGATGGGAAGCCGCACGGTCCGCGGCAAGCTGGTGATGAACAACGGCTGACGCGCTACAGGCTCGGCGCGTGTGGCCGATAAGCGGGCATGGCCCGCCGGCGCGTCGCGTCCTTCCTCTGCTTCGTCATCGTCGGCTCGATCGCCGTGACGGCCCGGGGCGCAGACGCGCTCTTGCCCGTTCCGCGCCTCGATCCTGCCAGGTCGAAGGCCCGGGAGCTCGACAAGCTGCGACTCATCGCCAAGCTCCACGCCGATGCGCCGAAGCTCGTCGAGTCGCGTGGCGGCGCAAATCCGCTCGAGGCGCCGATCTTCCATCGTTATGACCGTCCCTGAGTGCCAGGCCTGCAAGGCGCGCGCGACGCGGCGCCGTGGTCAGTGACTTTGTTGCGTGACGCAATAGCGCCTTGCCCGGACGTCCGCAAGCGGAGGGATGCGCGAAGGCACCTCCCTCGCCTATCGTGAGGCCATGCAGTTCTCGGACTCCACGTTCGCGGCCTTGCGGATCGACAGCGAAACGGTCGAGCCGCCATGGACGCGCCTGCTCTGGCTCGCCGTCGCGCTGACGCTCGCCGCGGCCAGCGCCGGTTTCCTCGCCGGCGGCTGAGCCGTCAGAGAGCCCTGCACGCGTGCAGGACGGTCGCGTTTACGTCAAGCTACTTTCGGGCCCGAGTCAGCGCTTTGCCGGAATGGAATACGACCGCCGGCTCGCCCGGATGGTGGTCGTGTTGCGCAATCGAGTACATCGTGTTGTCGGCCGTCGTTCCCGGTCTGTGAATGCCGGTGACGGTGCCGTGACCGATGGCGCTGCGGTAGTGCCAGGTCACCGAGGTGCCGGCGGGAATCGTCTCGAACGTCGGTGATTCCTTCTTCGCGGCCATGTCGGCCTCCTCGCGGCGCATCCGCCGGCTGATCCTATCCAGATTTCGCCGCCCTAGCCTCCCGCCATGAGCAGCGCCAGGCTGACTCCAGCCGTCACGAGGAACATGGCGATTCCCAGCAAGGAGAGGAAGCCGGGGCCCTCACGGCTGTCCTCCTGCAAAGTAGATTCTGAAAACTGGCTCATGCCGCCACGATAAGGGCCGGTTCCTGTCTTGGGATCGTCTCTCGCCACACGAAGTCCGAGACAGCGAGACTTGCTGCGCGCGCCTTCAGCGCCGTCGAAGATCCTTGCCGCGACCGGCGCTACCCTCTTCGAATCGACCCCGGCCCCGGTGCACGCCACGAAAGGCTAGACATGTCCAAGGCAAATCCCCAGAACCTCGATCCGATCACCGACGTACCCGGAGCGCACCCTCTCGGCGCCGGAGTCGGCGCAACCGGCGGAGCATTGACCGGCGCAGCAGTCGGCTCGGTGGTCGGCCCGCTCGGCACGGTTGCAGGTGGCGTCCTGGGTGCGATCGCCGGCGGGCTGGCTGGCAAGGAGGTCGCGGAGAGCGCCAATCCCACCGAAGGCGGCGTACCCAAGGAGCACAAGCTCGGAACCGGGATGGGCGCGAGCGCGGGCGCCGTGGCCGGTGCCTCGGTCGGCTCGGTGGGCGGACCGATCGGCGCGGCGGCGGGTGCCGCGCTGGGTGGGCTCGCCGGCGGGATCGCCGGTCAGAGTCTGGCCGAGGTCGTCAATCCGAATCCGGACGATTTGCTCAAGCCCGGCTGACGGGCGCAGACGCCGCACAGGGGAGCGCGGCGCCATCGACACCACGCGCACGCCTGCGGCGTGGCCATTGCGACCTAGCTGCGACTGCCGGGCTTCTTGACGTGCGGTCGAGCAATGCGCCGGCCGTCCTTGCCGATGTCGCCGCCCACGAGGAAGACGTGAGGAACGGCCCAGCTGCCAGATTCGCCCAGGATGATGTCTGTGGTCCGGATGCGCCCTTCGGTGAGCTGCGTGAATCCATGGGGAACGGCTTGCTGGTTGGCGTCGGTCATGTGCTTGAAGTGAGTGAACGGACACCGATTGTCGGGCATACCCTCATCACGGGTACGAGAGGCGAGAAAGACAGCCTCTGGACGAGCCACAAGACGCGAGCGAAACCGTCGTCCTGGTGCGGGGCTCCTCGCTCAGAACCGCTCGACCCACGGCCGAACCTCGATCTCCCACGACCAGGCGCTGCGCGGTTGGGCAAGCAGGTGCACATAGGTGGCAGCAATGGCGTCGGGGTCAAGGTGCGCGTCCTCTCTGTCGCTCGGCTCGCCGGCGGGGCGGATCGATCCGTCGATGACGACGTGGGCGACATGGATGCCTTGCGGCGCCAGTTCGCGCGCCATGCTCTGCGCAAGCCCACGCAACGCGAACTTGCCCATCGCGAACGCAGCGGATTGCGCGAATCCCTTGACTCCCGCCGAAGCACCCGTGAACAGCACTGCGCCGTGCTTCTCGGGCAGCATCAGGCGCACAGCCTGCTGCGCAACGCGAAATGCGGCGATCGCCGTGACGTCGACGGCACGCGCGACCGCCTCGGCGTCGACCTCGATGAACGGGCCGCGAACTCGCTGGCTGGCGTTGTAGACCACGACATCGGGGGCGCCGCCGAGCGCCTGCGTCGCCGCATCGAACAGCGCGCCGACCGCGGCCGCGTCGCTCGCGTCGGCCACGAGCGCCATGGCGCCGGTCTCGGCGGCGATCGCCTCGAGCCGCTCGCGCCGGCGCGCCGCGACCGCGACGCGCATCCCGCACTCGCGCATGAAGGCGCGCGCGAGGCTGGCGCCGAGGCCCGGGCCCGCGCCGACGATCAACGCGCGCCGGTACGGCGCCGCGCTCACGCGGCCCCCGCCGCGGGCAAGCGAGCGTTCTGCGGAAACATCGCCTTCTTCGCGTCGTCGTCCATCTCGGTCTTGTAGGCATGCCGCGCCTTCAGCGCCTCGACGCGCTGCGCGGCCGGCCGCGCGCTCACTTCATCGAGAAGTCGTTTCACGTTGGCAAGCTGCTGCCACGCATCGGCGCCGAGCACGAACGGCACCGCTCGCGCCCAGCCCCACACGGCCATGTCGACGAGCGTGTAGCGGTCGCCGAGCATCCAGCGGCGATCAGCGAGGTGCACGTCGACGAGCTTCCAATGCCGCCACGCCTCGAAGTCGTACCGGTTGACGGCGTAGGTCTTCGGCTCCGGTGCGTAGTGCTTGAAGTGCACCGCCTGTCCCGAGTACGGGCCGATGCCGGTGGCAACGAACATCAGCCACGAGAGCATCTCCGCGCGCGCAGCCGGCGTGTTCTCCGACTGGAACTTGCCTGTCTTCTCGGCGAGGTAGAGGAGAATCGCGTTGCTGTCGAAGACGGTCGCGTCGCCGTCGACGAGCGCCGGCGTCTTCGCATTCGGATTGATTGCGGTGAAGGCCGGCAGGTGCTGCTCGCCCTTGCGCGTATCCACCGGAACGAGCTCGTACTCGAGACCGGCCTCCTCCAGGAAAAGAGCCACTTTGGCGGGGTTCGGCGAGGGGTGGTAGTACAGCTTGATCATGGCGGCGGCTGGTGAAGGAGGAATGCGATTCTGGAGCGGCGCGCGCTTTCCCGCTTCGGTCCTGGCCGTGCAAGCCTGCACTCGGCACGCCGACGATTCCGACGAGGGAATCTTCGTGTCTGCAACATTCGCCTCACAAGGAGCGAGCATGCCTGCGACTGAATTCGAAACGCGCCTGGTGCGCTGGCGACACGACCTGCACCGGTTCCCGGAAACCGGCTTCAACGAGGCACGGACGTCCGACTACGTGGCGCAGGTGCTGAGTCTCCTGGGCCTCGAGGTGCATCGCGGCATCGGCGGCACCGGTGTCGTCGCGAGCCTGCGCGTCGGAGATGGCTCGTCCGTGATCGGGTTGCGCGCCGACATGGACGCGCTGGCGCTGACGGAAGTCGCCGAAGGCCGCCCGCATGTCTCGCAGAACGCCGGATGCATGCACGCCTGCGGTCACGACGGCCACATGGCGATGTTGCTCGGGGCGGCGCAGTTGCTGGTGGAGCGACGCGATTTCGACGGCACCGTGCGCTTCATCTTCCAGCCGGCCGAGGAGCACGGCCGGGGCGCCGCGGCGATGATGGCCGACGGTCTGTTCGAGCGCTTCCCGGTGGACGAGATCTACGGTGCTCACAACATCCCCGGCATGCCGGCCGGCCACATCGCGATCCGCAGCGGCGCGATCATGGCCAGCGAAGACAACTTCGTGATCCGGATCACCGGCCGCGGCGGCCACGCCGCGCGGCCGCACATGGCGATCGACCCGCTGGTCATTGGCGCCGAGATCGTGATGGCGCTGCAGACCATCGTGGCTCGTTCGGTTGACCCGAGCCAGCCAGCAGTGGTTTCATGCACCGAGTTCCACACCGACGGCATCCGCAATGCGCTGCCGACACAGGTCACGATCAAGGGTGATACGCGAAGCCATTCGGCTGGAGTGCAAGTCCTGCTCGAGCGCCGCATGCGCGAGCTTTGCCAGGGCATCTGCAGCGCCCACGGTGCGCGCTGCGAGGTCGACTACACACACGAGTTCGCTCCGACGGTGAATTGGGATCGGTGCGTTCCGGTCGCCGCGGCTGCGGCGGCCGCCGTGGTCGGCGCGGATCAAGTGGACTGCGACGCGCAGCCGATGATGATTTCAGAGGATTTCGGAGCCTTCCTGCGCGTCGTGCCCGGCGCGTTCGTTTTCATTGGAAACGGCGACGGCGACAGCGCTGGTGGTGTGCCGCTGCACAACCCCCGCTACGACTTCAATGACCGCGTGTTGCCGATCGGGGCACGCTACTTCGCCGAGATCGCCCGAATTCGGTTGCCCGTGACGCGATCAGCGGGCAACTGATATGTTGTTCGCCAACCCGCAAGCGCAGCGCGAACCCTACGACGAGGCGTTGAAGCACGTCCTGAACATTGAGCGGGGACGCGAGAGCCGGCGATGGCTGTCGTCCTGGGCGCAGCTGCGTCGCGGCGCCACTCCACTGTGGCCACTGCCGGGCCTGGCGAGGCAACTTGGCCTGGGGCAGATCGTCGTCAAGGACGAGTCCAAGCGTTCCCCCCTGGGGAGCTTCAAGGCGCTCGGCGCGCCGATAGCGTTGCTGCGCCTGATTCAGCGGCGCTGGCCCGAGGCGAACTTTCGGCCCGAGGACCTGCTCGCCGGACGTCATGGCGACGAACTCAGGGAGCGCGTGGTCATCAGCGCGACCGACGGGAATCACGGCAGGTCCTTGGCGGCTGCGGCCGAGAGCATCGGCTGTCGTTGTGTGATCGTGCTGCATGCGCGGGTCAGCACCGAACGCGAGACGCCGATCGCGCAGCTTGGCGCGCAGATCGTCCGCATCGCCGGCAACTACGATCAGTCGGTGCAGGAAGCGGCACGACTCGCGCGGGTCAACCACTGGACCGTGGTGTCCGACACGTCGTACGACGGCTACGAGGAGATTCCGCGCGACGTGATGCAGGGCTACGGGATCATCGTGGACGAGTTGCTCGAGACCGCGCCGACAGACGGGCCTTGTCCGTTCACGCACGTGTTCCTGCAAGGCGGTGTCGGTGGACTGGCCGCGGGCATCGTCAGCCCATTCTGGGAGCGCTACGGACCCCGTCGCCCGACCTTCATCGTCGTCGAGCCGGAGCAGGCGGATTGCCTGCTGCAGAGCGCCCGAAGCGGCCGTGCCGATCGGGCCGGCGGGACGGTCGACTCGCTGATGGCAGGACTGGCCTGTGGCCAGACCTCACCGTTGGCGTGGCGCTTCCTGGAACCGACGGTGGACTTCTTCATGACCGTCAGCGATGCACAGGCCGAGCGGGCGATGCGGGAACTGGCCGGCGGTGCAGCGGGTGATGTCCCGATACTCAGCGGTGAATCCGGCGCCGCCGGTCTGGCCGGGCTGGCCGCCATCATGGCGGAACCGACGCTTGCAAGCTCACTGAGGCTCGACGCGGATTCGCGGGTGCTGGTCCTGAACACCGAAGGAGCGACGGCGCCGGGCGTCTACCAGGCCCTGTTGGGCCGATCGCCCGAGGCCGTCCTCGAAGCGCAGGCCGATTGGCTGACCGGGATGCACGGGAGCCACCCGCACGAAAGGATTTCCCCATGACATCGTCCACCGATCTGCGCGACTTTGAATCGTCGGAGGTCAGCCGCCTCCGAGAGGACCTGGCTCTTGCGCTGCGGGCAGCCGCCCACCATGGGCTGGCCGAGGGCGTCTGCAATCACTTCAGCGTCGAACTGCCCGACCGGTCCGGTCGCTTCCTGCTGAACCCGCGGGGCCTGCTGTGGAGTGAAGTCCGCGCCGGCGACATCGTGATGATCGACGCCGAAGGACACCGACTCGCGGGCCGGCATGACGTGGAGCCGACGGCGATGTTCATTCACGCCGCGATTCATCGCCGCGGAAAGCCTTGTGTGCTGCATACCCACATGCCGTATGCCACCGCGCTGACCTTGACCGCTGAACGGGCATTGGATCCGAACCTGTCGCAGAACGCGATGCGCTTTCACGGGCGCATCGGCGTGGATGCGCACTACAACGGGCTGGCGCTCGACAGCTCCGAGGGCGAGCGCATCGCCGCGGCGATGCAGGGCGCCGACATCGCCTTCCTGGGCAACCACGGCGTGGTGGTGTGCGGGGCGCGCATCGCTCACGCGTACGACGATCTGTACTATCTGGAGCGTGCCTGCATGGCGCAGGTTCTGGCTCAATCGACAGGGCGGCCGTTGGTGCCTGTCGATGCAACGCTGGCGCGACGCGTCTGCGAACAGACCTTGGGCGAACGCCTGCAGTCGGAGCTGTTCTTCGAGGCGCTGCGGCGAACGATCTGATCGCCGGG
>JBDTJD010000408.1:0-3833 GCA_039935975.1 Caldimonas sp. | reverse complement strand
AGCCAGGGACGGCCGCGCCTGCCCCGACCTGTCGACGTTGGCCGCGTGCGCGCTGGTCTCGCCCGCGTGCGCAACCGTGTCACGCGGGGCGAGCGTGACATCGAGCCGGACAGGCTTGCCGGCGATCTCGCTCAGCACGGTCTCGATCCGGCCGGCGTACTGGTTGCGGATCCAGTCGAGCTTGAATCGATTGGGCACCCGCACGGTGACGACCGCGCCTTCTCCGTTGTCCGCGACGTCGGCGTCGGGCAACGGCCGGATCCAGGTGTTGAATTGCTGGTCCGGCAGCTCGGACGCCAAGCGTTCGCAGCCGCGTTGCCAGAGGTCGGCTCGCATGTGTGGAGAAGTCACCCGTAAAAGCCGTCGATTGTAGGCCAGCGGAGGCCGCGGAGTCCAGTTATCCACAGGGAAAACCCGGCTCCGGTCCAGGCGCGCCCGCGCCCGGCTCCAGGGTCTTCGGTTGACGGCAAGCCGGCTTCTTGCTGTAATCGCAGGTTGCCCGTCAAGGGCCCCCAAGCACCGCCGGCCAGGCCTTGCGCCTTCATCGCCGTTCGCGGGCTTCAGGAAGCCAATCATGAAACGTACCTATCAAGCCTCCAAAGTCCGGCGCGCGCGCACCCATGGCTTCCTCGTGCGGATGAAATCCCGCGGCGGCCGGGCGGTCATCAACGCCCGTCGCGCCAAGGGCCGCAAGCGCCTCGCCGTCTGAGCGATCCCGCAGGGACGCCTCATGTCCGGGCGGCCGCGTCCAGCCGGCCCGATGGCGCGCATCGTCAAGTCGGTCGACTTCGAACGGGTACTCCGGGTGCGAAGCCGTGCCTCGACGGCGCATTTCGCCGTCCATCATCTTGCGGGCGCACCGGTCACGTCGGGGACCCGGGACGGAAAGTTATCAACAATCTCGGACGACTCGGGTGGAGTACCTGTGGATGACTGCGCCCCGGAGGGTGCCACCGCGGGCTTTTCCTGGGTCGGCGCCGTGGTCCCGAAGCGTCATGCCAGGAGGGCGGTCACCCGCTCGCTCCTGAAACGTCAGATCTATGCCGCCGCCGAGCGCCATCGGGCGCATCTGGCGCCCGGGCTGTGGATCGTTCGCCTGCGCTCTCCGTTCGATCGGGCCCGTTTCACGAGTGCTGCGTCGGAGCCGTTGCGACGCGGCGCCCGCGACGAGCTGGAAGCGCTGCTCGAGGCGGCGCGGGCCGGGGCCGGCGCATGATCGACTGGCCCCGCCAGATCCTCGTCGGCGCCGTTCGCGCCTACCGCTTCGCACTGAGCCCGTGGCTCGGCAGCAGTTGCCGATTCGAACCGACCTGCTCCGCCTACGCGCTCGAAGCCCTGACATCGCATGGCGCCATGGCCGGAACGGCGCTGACGCTCGGCCGGCTGGCCCGCTGCCATCCCTGGTGCGCGGGCGGCCTCGACCCGGTGCCCTCCCATGCCCCCCGCCTGTTCAGGTCGCTTGTCGCCTCGAACCGCAACGACGCTCGCGCGCACGGCGCGTCTTCTGAAACATCATGACCGACATCCGCAGAACCCTGCTGTGGGGCATCTTCCTCGCCTCGCTCTTCTTCATCTACGAGTCGTGGAACCGGCACAACGGCCAGCCGTCGATGTTCGGCCCGCCCGCCAGCACGCGAGCCGCCGCGCCCTCGAACGCGCCGGGCACCGGCCTGCCGACGTCCACCGCGACGTCCACCGTCCCCGGTGGGGCGATCGTGGCGGCGGCGCCGGCCGCTCCGGCCGCTCCGGCCGCGCCGACGTCGGTGCCCGTCGCAGGCGCGAGCGTCCAGGTGTCGACCGACGTCGTGCGGGCGACGCTCGACAGCACCGGCGGGACGCTCACGCGCCTGGAGCTGCTGAACTACCCCGACCAGATCATCGAGGAGTGGTACGAGCCGCTGTTGAGGTTGTTCGGGGCGGGTCGAGCGAAGGAGACGCCGCATGACGTGGTGCTGCTCGACGAGTCGGCGAACCGGCTCTACGTCGCCGAGTCGGGCCTGGTGCCGGCCGCCGGCGGCTCGGGCCTGCCCAATCACCACACGGCGATGACGCTGGTGCCGGGGCCGACCACGCTGGCACCGGGCCAGGACACGCTCACCGTGAAGTTCGAGTCACCGGTGGTCGGTGGCGTGCGCTGGGTGAAGACCTACACCTTCCGGCGCGGTGACTTCGCCATCGACGTGCGCAACGAGGTCGTCAACGAGTCGAACGCGCCGGTCTCGCCGCGCCTCTATCTTCAGCTGGTCCGCGACGGGATCGACCCGCCGGGGGGCTCGAGCGTCTACTCGACCTTCACCGGACCGGCGATCGACGACGGCAGCAAATACCAGAAGATCGCCTTCAAGGACATCGAGAAGCGCGGCGCGGCCGAGAAGCCGGATCACACGACCGAGGCCGATCGCGGCTGGGTCGCCATGGTCCAGCACTACTTCGTGTCCGCATGGCTGGTCGACAAGGGCGACGCCAAGCAGCCGCGCGAGTACTTCACCGCCAAGACCGACATCGTCAACCCGAAGACCGGCGGGCCGGCGCACGTGTACTCGGTCGGCATGCTCGTGCCGCTCGGCGAGATCCGCGCCGGCGCGAGCAAGTCCTTCGACGCCACGCTCTTCGTCGGACCGCAGGCGGAGACCCGGCTCGCGGCCCTGGCGCCGCGACTGGAGCTGGTCAAGGACTACGGCGTCTTCAAGGTCCTGTCCGAGCCGCTTTTCTGGCTGCTGACGCAGCTTCACAAGGTTCTCGGCAACTGGGGCTGGTCGATCGTCGGCCTGGTCGTGCTCCTGAAGATCGCCTTCTATTGGCTCAACGCCAAGGCCTACGGCTCGATGGCCAAGATGAAGGCGATCAACCCGCGCATCATGGAGATGCGCGAGCGACTCAAGGACAAGCCGCAGCAGATGCAGCAGGAGATGATGCGCATCTACCGCGAGGAGAAGGTCAATCCGCTCGGCGGGTGCCTGCCGATCGTCGTCCAGATGCCTTTCTTCATCGCCCTCTATTGGGTGCTGCTGTCGACGGTCGAAATGCGCAACGCGCCCTGGATCGGCTGGATCACCGACCTCTCGGCGAAGGACCCGTACTTCATCCTGCCGCTCCTGATGACCGGTACCAGCCTGTTGCAGACCTGGCTCAACCCGACGCCGCCCGACCCCGTGCAGGCGCGGATGATGTGGATCATGCCGCTCGTGTTCTCGGTGATGTTCTTCTTCTTCCCCGCCGGCCTCGTGCTGTACTGGCTCACGAACAACATCCTGTCGATCGCGCAGCAGTACGTGATCAACAAGAAGCTCGGCGTGCTCGGCAAGTAGCGCGGTGATGGCCTCGCTCGGCAGTCGAGCGGTGCCGCCCACGCGCGAGAATCGGCTCGATGCTGCGCGGCCACGATGAACCGATCGTCGCGATCGCGACCGCGAGTGGCAGCGGTGCGGTCGGCATCGTTCGAGCGTCCGGCCGCGATCTCGGGGCGCTGATCGCCGCGGTCTGCGGTCGTGCGCTGGAACCACGGCGCGCGACCTACCTCGAATTCACCGGCGGCGACGGCACCGCGATCGACCGTGGCCTGGCGCTGCACTTTCCGGCGCCGCACTCGTATACCGGCGAAGCGGTGCTCGAGTTGCAGGCGCACGGTGGCCCGGTGGTATTGCAGCTGCTGCTGGCGCGCTGCCTCGAAGCCGGTGCCGCGATCGGCCTCAGGTTGGCGCGGCCGGGCGAATTCACCGAGCGTGCGTTCCTCAACGACAAGCTCGATCTGGCGCAGGCCGAAGCCGTCAGTGACCTGATCGAAGCCAGCACCGAGGCGGCGGCGCGATCGGCAAGCCGTTCGCTTGCCGGTG
>JBDTJD010000407.1:0-2583 GCA_039935975.1 Caldimonas sp. | reverse complement strand
AGTGGGCGCAGTGGCTCTCGGGCGCGTTCAAGGGCAACTTCGACCTCACCGTGATCAGCCACGTCGAGCCGCTCGACTTCGACCGCTACGGCGACCCGCTCTACTACTACGGCTACGACTCGAAGGCCTACAAGGACCTGCTCACGGCCTACAACTCGACCACCGACCCGAAGGGTCGCCTCAAGCTGCTCGGCGACATCCAGCGCCAACTCGCCACCGACAGCGTCAACGTCTACCTGTTCCAGCTGCCCCAGTTCGCGGTCGCCAACAAGCGCCTGAAGGGCCTGTGGAGCAGCTCGCCGATCTTCGCCAACGATCTCGGTGCGCTGACCTGGCAGTGAGCGCGCCATGACGGCACTGCACGATCTCAGCGCGACCGAGCTGCTCGTCCGCTACCGCGAGCGCACGCTCTCTCCGGTCGAGGTGACCGAGGCCGTGCTCGACCGCATCGCCACGTGGGAGCCGCACCTGCACGCCACCTACGCGCTCGACGGCGAGGCCGCGCGCGCGGCAGCGCGGGTCTCGGAGGCGCGCTGGCTCCGCCACGTGAGCGCCGGCGAGAAGGTCGGCGCGCTCGAAGGCGTGCCGGCGATGATCAAGGAGAACATCGCCACCGTCGGCACGCCGATGCCGCTCGGCACCGGCACCACCGAGCTGGTCGCGGCGGTGCGCGATGCGCCGCCCGCGGCGCGCCTGCGCGAGGCCGGCGCCGTCATCCTGGGCAAGACGACGATGCCCGACTACGGGATGCTGTCGTCGGGCCTGTCGAGCTTTCACGGCTTGACCAAGAACCCGTGGGACCTCACCAAAAATCCCGGCGGCAGCAGCTCGGGCGCCGCGGCGGGCGTCGCTGCCGGCTACGGACCGCTCCACCTCGGCACCGACATCGGCGGCTCGGTGCGCCTGCCGGCCGGCTGGTGCGGCATCTTCACCCTCAAGCCGAGCCTGGGCCGGATCCCGATCGATCCGCCCTTCGCCGGCCGCGTCGCCGGGCCGATGACACGCACCGTCGCCGACGCGGCGCTGATGATGGGCGTGCTCGCCCAGCCCGACGACCGCGACGCGATGAGCCTGCCGGCGCAGACGATCGAGTGGCAGCGGCTCGAGCGCGACCTCGCCGGCCTGCGCATCGGCTATCTGCCCGACATCGGCGTCGGCCTGCCGGTCGACGCGGACGTCGCCGCCGCGGTGGAGGCGGCGGCCCGGGCGTTCGAGGCCGCAGGCGCCAAGGTCGAGCGCGTCGCGCCCTTCCTGACCCGCTCGATGCTCGACGGCATGGACGACTTCTGGCGCATGCGCGCCTGGCTCGACATCTCGGCGCTGCGCGAGGAGCGGCGCGCCCGCATCCTGCCCTTCATCGTCGACTGGGCGCGACGCGGCTCGAGTCTCACCGGCGAGCGCGTCTTTCGCGGCTACGGACAGATGGCGACGATGCGCGACGCCGCCGTCTCTGCCTGCCGGCCCTACGACGTCGTCCTTTCGCCGACATCGCCGATCCCCGCGTATGCCGCCGAGTGGCCGAGCCCGACCAACGACGCCGAGCGGCCGTTCGAGCACATCGCCTTCACGCTGCCGTTCAACATGAGCGAGCAGCCGGCGTCGAGCATCGACTGCGGCCAGACGCGCAACGGCCTGCCGATCGGCCTGCAGATCGTCGGCCGCCGCCACGACGATCTCACCGTGCTGCAGGTCGCACGCGCCTGGGAGGCGATGCGGCCGACGCCGCGGCCCTGGCCCGAGCCGCCCGCGCCGGACTGAGCTCGCCGGTCGACGGCGCGGCGTGGATCCGATGCAGCGACGCGATCCGCGCGGCCACCCGGTGTCGACGACATCGGCCGCGGCGCTCGACGCGAGCGAGCGCGCCCTCTGGCGAATGATGTCGTTCTACGGCGCGCCGCTCGACGATCTCGACGTGGCCGTGTCCGCCGATCCCAGCTGGATCCTGCCCCGTCTGATGAAGGCCGGCTTCCTGCTGAGCCTCACCGAGCCCGCGCTGGTGGCCGAGGCCGCGGCGCTGCTCGCCGACGCGGCCAGGCTTGCCCCGAGCGCGAACGCGCGCGAGCGCGGCCACCTCGTCGCCCTGCAGCGGCTCGCCGCCGGCGACTGGGCCGGCGCGAGCGACGCGTGGACGGCGCTCCTGCACGACCATCCGCGCGACGCCCTCGCCTTGCAGTGGGCGCACCTGTTCGATTTCTATCGTGGCGACACGGTCCAGCTGCTCGCGCATGTCGCAGGCGTGCTGCCGGCCTGGCCGGACGACGATCCGCTCCTGCCCTGCGTGCTCGCTCTGCACGCCTTCGGGCTCGAGGAGTCGGGCCGCTTCGACGAGGCCGAAGCCGCGGGTCGGCGCGCGCTTGCCGGCTCGCCGCGCGTGCCCTGGGCGATCCACGCCGTCGCCCATGTGATGGAAATGCAGGGCCGGCACGCCGAGGGCCGGCGCTGGCTGGGCGAACGACGGCCGCACTGGGGCGCGCACGACGGCGCCGATCGCAACGGCTTCGCCGGCCACCTCGCCTGGCACGAAGCGCTGTTCGCGCTGGAGACGCTCGACACCGGCGCGGCGCTGGCGAGCTGCGACGCCTA
>JBDTJD010000406.1:0-3109 GCA_039935975.1 Caldimonas sp. | reverse complement strand
CACGGGCGAGATGTTGTAGAGGACGTCGGAGCGGTGATCCTCGATCTGCGCGAGCACGACGTCCTCGACCGTCGCGCTCGCCGGCACGCTGTGCTCCGCGCGCCACGCGCCCTGCAGCGAGGCCGCGTCGGCGATGACGAGACGGGCACGCTCGTCGCCATTCATCACCGGCAGCAGCAGGTGGGCGTTGCCGTAGCGGTCATCGAGCAACGCCGCCAGCCGGCCGGCGTAGCTTGTGACACCCGGTCTGGCGACGTTGCGCTCGAAGTGGCGCAGATAGGGCTGGCCGAACGTGATCAGCTCGAACAGACGCATCAGCGTGAGCCGGAAAGAATGCGACTGGTCGCGTCGACACGAGGCCAAACCCGATGGCGCAGCAGCCAGGCAACGATAGGCACCAGCGCCAAGCCGGCGGTCAGCAGCGCCGCGGCGAACGACGCCGAGGCGACGTAGATCGCGGCGAACAGCATCGACGCCAGGATCGCGACCGAGGCGCTGGTCTTGCCGAGGCCGTAGGCATACAGGTCGACGAGCCGGGCGACGATACCGAGGCCGAGCGACGCGACGGCGATGCCGGCGAAGCCGAAGTCGGCCCACGAGTCGGCGATGAAGACAGCGTTGAAGCTCGCGCCTTCCGATTCGTGCAGCGTCGCGACGACGAGCGAGGAGCCGACGTATTGGCCGGTACCGATCAACGCGTGCAGCCAGCGAAAGCCGAGGCCGTAGAGGAAGTCGACCTGCCCTGGGTAGATGGCGAAGTAGTCCTCCAGCGTCTCCTGCGGCGCCTCGATGATGCGGCGGTAGAAGTAGCCGAGCAGGTCGGCGAACTCGATCCCCGGAAAGGCGGCGAGCGAGAGCGGGATCATGGCCAGCAGGAACACCGTCGCCGCACCGAGCAACGTGCCGAGCTTCGGCCGGTTTGATCCGATCAGCCAGTACGCCAGGCACATTTGCAGCAGGTAGATGGCGGCAGGCGACTTCTGTAGCGTCGAGAGCTTGGCGAAAAGCACGACGACGAATGCCGCGGTGAACACGGCGCGCGCGCGCCAGGTCTTCAGACGCGCGGCTTCGCAGAGCAGCACCATCGACAGAAACGGTGCGATCGTGAGGACAAGGATGTTGATGAGGTAGAAACGCGAGCCGCCTTCGTCCTGGCGGACTTGCGCCTGATCCTCGAGAAGGCCGCCGGTGCCGTAGTACGTCGCTACTTTGCCCAGCTGGCCCTCGGCGACCAGGTCGATGGCGAGGAGCAGAAGGACGACGATCGCGACCGGCTTGAAGAGGCTGCCCGGCGCGAACCCGGGCCGGAGCGCTGCGCCGTTCCACGACGCCGATGCGCGCCGCGCCGCAGCAGATTCGCGTGGGAAGAGCCAGCGCGGCAACTCCAGCCCGGCGAGCAGGCAGGTCCACATCAGCATTAGCGCGACGGTGATCGTCGAATGCAGGTCCTGGTTCAGCTCTCGCTCGTACTGGAAGATGAGGTGTGCCGGCCCGTAGATGAGCAGCAGCACCGTCAGCACGAGCATCGCGCAGCCGACACGCAGGCCGACGCGGCGCCAAAGATACAAGGCGACGACGATGGTGATGCACAGGTAGGCGAAGTCGAGTGGATTCACGGCCGGAGAAACGGGCAAAGCGGGCGTGGGGTCAGGGGCGGGCGACGTCGCGCACGCGCGCGGCGATGAACTCGACCTTGTCGCTCGTGAGCGAGCCGCAGATCGGCAGGCTCAAGACGCGCTGGGCGACCCGCTCGGTGACCGGAAAGCTGCCCGTCGGCCGGTTCGGTGACGCGAGCGCCGGCTGAAGGTGCAGCGGCAGCGGGTAGTGGATGCCCGTGACGATGCCGTGGCCGCGCAGGTGCTCGGCGACCTGGTCGCGGTTGCCGACCTCGATCACCAGCAGATGGCGCGCGGGCTCAGCGCCTTCGGTCGGCTGCACGAGCGTCGCGCCCGAGCCCACGAGGCGTTCGGCATAGAGCGCGGCATGGGCGCGGCGCGTGCGCGTCCATTCGGCGAGGTGGCGCATCTTCACCGAGAGCACGGCCGCCTGGATGCCGTCCATGCGGTTGTTGGCGCCCATCACGTCGTGTTCGTACTTGCCCATCCGGCCGTGGTCGAGGAGCTTGCGCAGCGTCGCGTCGACGGCGGCGTTGCGCGAGAACACGAAGCCGGCGTCGCCATAGGCGCCGAGGTTTTTGCCGGGATAGAAGCTGAAGGTGCCGGCGTCACCGATCGTGCCGGCGAAGCGGCCGCGGTAGGTGGCGAGATGCGCCTGGGCGGCGTCCTCGACGACGACCAGCTCGTGACGCTCGGCGACGGCCATCACCGCGTCCATGTCGCAGGGATTGCCGTAGAGGTGCACTGGCACGATCGCTCGCGTGCGTTTTGTCACCGCCGCCTCGATCGCGCTGCCGTCGATGCCGTGGGTGCGCGGGTCGATGTCGACGAAGACCGGCACTGCGCCGACCCCGGCGATTGCTTCCACGGTGGCGAAGAAAGTGTTCGGCACCGTGATCACCTCGTCGCCCGGGCCGACGCCGAGGGCCTGCAAGGCGAGCTGGATTGCGGCCGTGCCGTTGCTGCAGCCGACGCCGTGGCGCGCGCCGTGAGCGGCGCAGAACTCCGCCTCGAACTGCTTGACGAACGGGCCCTGGATGAAGGCCTGCGACGCGATCACGCGCTCGATCGCGGCGCCGACCTCGTCCTTGATGGCGGCGTATTGCGCCGCGAGGTCGACGAACGGGATCGACAGGGTCGCGACGTTGCTCTTCATTTCGCGACCGGCTGCGGCACGACCTTGGCGTAGATCGACGAGCCCCAGCCCGGAAGTTGGCGGCCGACCTCGAAAAAGGCGTCGGCGATCGTGCGGTCGAGCTTGTCCATCTGCGCGTTCGAGAGCGGCTTCAGCATGAACGTGCCGTGCGTCGAGACCTCGAGCCCTGCGGCCGCGATGTCGGCGAGCAGCGTGCTCAGCGTGTAAACGCGGCGGTGGCCTTGCTTGTGGTCGGTCTCGTTCAGGTCGGTGAGCTCGCCGAGCACGCCCATCTTCTGGCCGATGCGGCGATGCAACGACTCGGCGTTCGGCACCATCACGAAAAGGCAACCGCCCG
>JBDTJD010000405.1:0-3153 GCA_039935975.1 Caldimonas sp. | reverse complement strand
CGGAAGCGGGCTACTCGGAGACGATGGCGCCGGTCGCCGTCAACGGCAAGGTGCTGATCGGCACCAACGGCGGCGAGTACGGCATCCGCGGCTTCGTCAAGGCGTTCGACGCCAACGACGGCAAGCTGCTCTGGACCTTCAACACGGTCCCCGAGACCGGCCACGAAGGCACGTGGGCGACCAAGGACGCAACCCAGCGCGACCTGCACCGCGACATCGCTGCCGAGAAGGCGGCATTTGCCAAGAACGCCGGCTTCTTCAAGACCCTCGGCGGCGGCGTGTGGATGGCGCCGGCGATCGACAAGGAGACGAACACGGCCTTCTTCGTCGTCGGCAACCCGAGCCCCGACCTCTACGGCGCCGAGCGTCCTGGCGACAACCTCTACACCGATTCGATCGTCGCCGTCGACCTCAACACCGGCGCCTACAAGTGGCACTACCAGTACGTGCCGCACGATGTCTGGGACCTCGACGCGGTATCGCCCGTCATCCTCACGGAAGCGATGGGCAAGGACGGCAAGATGAGGAAGGTCGCGATCCACGGCGGCAAGACGGGCCACGTCTACGTGCACGACCGCGCCACCGGTGAGCTGATCCGCTTCAGCGAGGCCATGATTCCCCAGGAGAACATGTGGGTGCTGCCGACCAAGGACGGCGCGCGCATGCTGCCCGGCGCCAACGGCGGCGTCGAATGGAGCCCGATGGCCATCAACCCGAAGCTGCGCATGGTGTATGCGGCGAACCTGCATCAGCCGATGACCTACCACGTCGAGCAGGCCGCTTATCCGGGCGGCAAGCTCTGGCTCGGCGGCGCGTTCAAGGTGATCGCGTCCGAGAAGCAGTGGGGCCGGCTGGCGGCGGTCAACCTCGACACCGGCAAGATGGCCTGGAAGTTCGACACCGACCAGCCCCTCATCGGCGGCGTGCTCGCGACGGCCGGCGATCTCGTCTTCAACGGCGAAGGCAACGGCCTCTTCCGCGCCTTCGATGCGAAGACGGGCAAGAAGCTCTGGGAGTACCAGTGCGGTGCCGGCGTCAACGCGCCTGCGGTGTCGTACACGGTCGGCGGCAAGCAATACATCGCGGTGGCCGCAGGCGGCAACACGCAGCTCGACTTCAAGCGCGGCAACAGCGTCGTCGTCTTCGCGCTACCCTGAGCGATCTCGACCGGGTGGGGCGCGCCAGGTGCGCCTCAGCCCCCTTCCCAGCGAAAGGATCCGCCCTGAAGCGCACCGCAGCGATTCCCCTTCTCCTTGCCCTCGCCGCCGGCGCGCTGCCCGGCTCTCCCTCCCTCGCCGACGACGCCGTACCGGCCAAGGCCGCCCTGTGCACGTCGTGTCACGGCCCCGAAGGGAAGGCGCCGGTGCTGCCCGAGTACCCGATCCTCGCCGGACAGACTTCGCGCTACCTCTATCTGGAACTGCGCGACTTCCAGGAAGGCCGACGCCAGAACGAGCTGATGACGCCGATGGCGGCGGGCCTGACTCGCGACGAGATGCGCGAACTCTCCGATTACTACGCCAGGCAGAAGGCGCCGCCGCAGAACTTCGTCGCCGATCCCGCCAAGGCGCGTCTCGGCAAGGCCAAGGCCGACGAGACGCTGTGCACGATGTGCCATCTTGGCGGCTTCCTGGGCCAGAACGAGATCCCGCGCGTCGCTGGCCAGAACTTTGCCTACATCGTCAAGGAGCTCACCGCATTCAAGGCGCGCACGCGTACCAACGACGCGGGCAACATGACGAGCGTCGCCAACACGCTGAGTGCGCAGGACATCGAGAACCTGGCCCATTACCTCGTGGGACTCTGAGACGGTCGAGTGGTGACGATGACCCCGACCACGATGCGCTCGCCGCGCCTCGACCACGATGCCAGCCCGGCGATCTCGCCAGAGACCGGGCTCGGCGCGCGTGGCGCGCGCTACGACCGCGTCGCCGCCTGGCTGCACTGGTCGATCGGCATCGCGCTGCTGGGCGAGATCGCGTTCGGCCTTGTGCTGGACCAGATCGCGCCGCGCGGCACGGCGGCGCGCAGCGGCGTCATCAACCTGCACAAGTCGATCGGCATCATCCTCGGCGTCCTGATCGTCGTGCGCATCGCCTGGCGCCTCGCGCATGCGCAGCCTTCCTGGCCAAAGACGATGTCGGTGCGCCGGCAGCGCGCGGCCCACCTCGGTCACGTTGCGCTCTACGTCTGCATGCTGGTCGCACCGCTGGCCGGTTACCTCGGCTCCAACCTGAGCCCTCATGGCGTGCGCTTCTTTGGTGTCGTGCTTGCGCCCTGGGGGCCCGACTGGCCCGCAGCCTACGCCTTCCTGCTCCGGCTCCACGATGCGAGCACCTATGCGCTGCTCGCCCTCGTCGTCGGCCACATCGCCATGGCGCTGAGGCACGCGCTCGTCGAGCGCGACGGTATCTTCGCCCGCATCGCGCTCTGACCGGCGCGCCCTCTCATGCCCTTCACTCCACTCCGCTTCCTCGCCGCCGCCGTGCTAGGCGCTGCGGCGTCGACCGCCGGTGCAGCGCCCTTCGCCTACGTGCCGAACGAAGGTTCCGGGACGCTCAGCGTCATCGACACCGCGACCGACCAGGTCGTGGGCGAGATCGCCGTCGGCCAGAAGCCGCGCGGCACGGTCGTCTCTCCCGACGGGCGCACGGCCTACGTGAGCGACCAGCCCGCCGCCGCTCTCGTCGTCGTCGACCTGGCGAGCCGAAAGCGCAGCGGCACGATCGGCGTGGGGGCGTCGCCCGAAGGCGTCGGCATCTCGGTCGATGGCCGCTGGGTCGTGGCCGCCGTCGAGGAGACCAACGAGGTCGTCTTCGTCGACACGCGAACGAACGCCCGGGCGTTCGCCGTGAAGGTGCGCGGCAAGAATCCCGAGCACGCCGTGTTCACGCCCGATGGGCGCCATGTCTTCGTCAGTGCCGAGGATGGCCAGGCCGTCGACATCATCGACGTCGCGCAGCGTGCGCAGGTGGCGCAGATTCCGGTCGGGGTCCGCCCGCGCGGCATCGCCTTCTCGCCCGACAGCGCGCGTGCCTATGTAGCCGCCGAGAGCTCGAACGAGCTCTATGTCATCGACGCCCGCGCGTACACGGTGCTGTCGCGCATCAAGGTGGGCCTGCGCAGCAACGGCGTCGCCGTTCATCCCGACGG
>JBDTJD010000404.1:0-3054 GCA_039935975.1 Caldimonas sp. | reverse complement strand
CCCGTCGCCTCGTGCCACGTGCCAGCAATGATCCGATTGCAAACATCAGCGGCGTGAACAGCCAGCTCGACGCCGCGCCCTGAGCCGTGCCCGAAAGCGCATGCCCACTAGTGCAGCCGTCGGCCATACGGGCGCCGAACAACAGCATCGCACCGCCGGCGACGCTGGCGAGCGGGGAACGCTTCGCCTGCCTGCGCATCGGGTCATCTAGCGGCAGCGCATCGCTGCTGCCGGCCCGCCGCGCGCTGGCCATGCCGCCCAGGATCGTGCCGACCAACAGCCACCATTCGTAGTTGAACTTGGGCGGTTCTTTGCGCGCCTTGACGTAGTCGTTCACATGGGCGGCATCCGGGGCGAACTGGCGAGCCGCCAGCGCCGCAGTGCTCTCGTAGGCGCCGCTGATGCCAATGCCTTTGCTGAAAACCGCGAAGGCCGCGATGTTGAGCAGCCCGATGGCTGCTCCAATCACATAGGGGGACGGGCTGCTAGCGCCGACGCCGGCGACGACGCGGCGGCGAGACGCGCTCATCGGCGCGGCCCTTCCACCTCGGGCGTTGTCACCGAATGTTCGGAGACGCCGAAGTCCATAGGCTGCTCGAGATGCTGCCACGCTTGCATGCCGCCGAGAAGGTTGCGCACGTCGCGCGCGCCGCGTCGCATCAGCATGCTGGCCGCCAAGCTCGCGCGGTGGCCGACGCCGCAGGTGACGACGACCGGCGCGTTCCGATCGAACGACGGCTCGAGTCGATCGAGCTCGCGTTCGACATAGCCGACGTACAGGTGCGAGGCTCCGGGAATATGCCCCTCCGTCTCGAACTCCTGATCGTCACGTACGTCGATCACATGCAAGGCGCCGCTCCCGACATCGGCATGTACGCGCGTGGGGTCCACTGTGCCAATACCCGCCATGGGCAGCCCGTGGTCTCGCCAGGCTTCGAAACTGCCTGCAAGCACCCCTTCCACGCGGTCAAGCCCGACCCGTCCGAGTGCCTTCACTGCATCGTCCAGGGCCTTGTCCGCATCGTCGACCACCAAATAGATCGATGATCCGGGATCGGCGACCCAGCCAGCGAACACCGGCAGGCCGGCGGACCAGATGCTGTAAGAGCCAGGGATGTGGCCGCCGGCATAGGCCTCCGGCCGGCGCAGATCGAACACGATCCCGCGGCGGGACTCCGACTGGAATTCCTTCGGCTGCAGCACCCGCACTGAGCTTGCCGTCGTGAGGGCCCCCATGCCGCCGCCGGAGTTCACCTGTTCCATGTGGCGGAAGTAAGGCGGGCGCGGAATTCGCTCATCGAGCTTGCCCTGGATGAAAGCCTCCCGCGAGCGAACGAAAACCGGGTTGTAAGCGCGCTCCAAACCGAGTGTCGACTCGTCGCGCTCGGCGATGTTGCCGCCGCACACCGACCCTGCGCCGTGGGCTGGTAGTAGGATCGTCTGGTCGCCCAGCGGCACGAGCTTCGCATGGACCGCGTCATAGAGCTGCGCAGCATGCTCGGCCGTCTTCGACGGGTCGGTCAGGTCCGTGCGGCCAGCCTCGCCGATGAAAAGTGTGTCGCCGGTGAATACGGCCCAGGCGCGGTCGGGCGCGTCTTTCAGATAGACCGCGTAAGACATGCTCTCCGGCGTGTGTCCCGGCGTGTGCAGCGCGACGATACGAACTCCTTTGGCAATCTCGAACGATTCGCCGTCGCCGAGCTGTATGTCGCCGTGGCCGAATTCACTGTGGCGCCCGTTGATTACCCTGGCACCGCATAGCCGCGCCAGTTCTGCCGAGCCCATCACGAAGTCCTCTTGGCGATGAGTCTCGATCGAGTACTTGATGGTCGCCTGGTGCTTACGTGCGAGCGTCAGATATTCGTCGACGTCCCGCCGTGGGTCGATCACCGCCGCCTCCCCTTTGTCGCCAATGAGGTAGGCAACATGGGCAATGCCCGGAGTCTTGATGCGTTCGAAAATCATCCGTAAATTCTGCGTCTATTCTGGCGCGGTACTGTCAGATGCCGCCCCCTCTGGGTGTCGGAACTGGCTCTGAAATCGCTAACAAAGCGGTGCGCCGATTGCCTGGTGCCCTGATCGCCGCGAGGCCACGTATACGGCAACGACACGTGCGCGCGACTACAAGCAATGAGCCCATTGCCATCAACGTGATGAGTGACCGGTCCTTCCAGGGCACAGCGTTTGCCGGCGCCGATGAACCCATCCGGGAGCTTCATGGTCGAAGGCAGTCGGATCGGGACCGTGGCGGCGGTCGGCTGGGTCGCCGCGGCCTATTCGGGAGGGCGAGTCGCGATGCTAGGAGCGGATCGGCGCTCGAAGGGCTCCTCAGCCATCGGTGCGTGGCACGGTAGCGAATTATCCCGATGACTGGAGCAAAGCAGCGATGAGCACCCATCCGAACGACCCCGCGGGACCCGCGCGGCAGCTGACGATCCTGCAGATCAACGACCTGCATGGGTACCTCGAGCCGCACGCGGAGATCCGGTGGCACGGCGAGACCCCGGTCTTCTCTAGCATGGGGGGGCTCGCGCGAGTGGCGACGGCCTTCCAGGAGGCGCGCCGGGACGCCGCCGGCGCCACCGTCACGCTCGACAACGGCGACACCTTCCACGGCACCTACGCCGCGGTGTCGACGCGCGGCGAGGCGATGGTGCCGGCCATGAACGCGCTCGGCCTCGACGCCATGACGGCGCACTGGGAGTTCGCCTACGGCCCGGCCGGGTTCAAGGCGCTGACGCGCAAGCTCGACTACCCGATGCTCGCCATCAACGTGTACGACCAGGCGTCGGGCGAGCTCTATTTCCCGCCCTGCCGGCTGATCGAGCGCGACGGCGTCCGCGTCGGCGTGATCGGCATTGCGTCGAACATCGTCGACAAGACCATGCCACCCGCCTTCAGCGAGGGCGTGCGCTTCACGCTCGGGCGCGACGAGCTGCCCGGATGGATCGAGCACCTCCGGGTGCAGGAACGCGCGGACATCGTCATCGTCCTGTCGCATCTGGGCTTTCCGCAGGACGTCAAGCTCGCCTCAGAGGTCGACGGCATCGACGT
>JBDTJD010000403.1:0-3675 GCA_039935975.1 Caldimonas sp. | reverse complement strand
TCTTCATCCTCGCGCCGCTCACGCCGTGGAGCGTGTACATCTTCGCCTCCGTGATGGGCTTCCTGTGGCTCTCGACCGTGCCGCTCACGAGCGGGATCGTCGCCGACATCTTCGGCGTGCGCTACCTGGGCATGCTCGGTGGCTTCGTCTTCCTCAGCCACCAGATCGGCAGCTTCCTCGGCGTCTGGCTCGGCGGCCGTCTCTACGACGCCACCGGCAGCTACGACATCGTCTGGTGGATCGCGATCGGCCTCGGTGTCCTCGCCGCGATCGTCAACCTGCCGATCCGCGAGCGGGCCATCCTGCGTCCGGCGACCGCATGAAGCCGGCACGCGCCGCCGCGTGGGCCGTCGCCGCGCTCGCGCTGGCCGGCGTGTTCGCCGCCTATCAGCGGCCGGAAGTCGTCGTCGACCTCGCCAACCGGGTGTGGAGTTGTTTCTGAGCGAGCGGCTCACGCCGCGTCCGGCACGCTGACGTGGCGGAGCCCTCGCCTTGGGTCATGCGCTGGGGCGCGCAGATCGCGCCCGCCGCCAGCGTCCTCGACCTGGCGGCCGGCAGTGGCCGGCACACCCTGTGGCTCGCGGCGCGCGGCTGCCGCGTCACTGCCGTCGACCGCGACGGCGATGCCTTGCAAGGCCTGTCAGACCGCGCCGAGGTCATCGTCGCCGACCTCGAATCCGGCCCGTGGCCGCTTGCCGGCCGTCGCTTCGACGCGATCGTCGTCACGAACTACCTTTGGCGCGCGCTCTTTCCGCAACTCCTGACCACGCTTGCCGATAGCGGGTTGCTCGTCTACGAGACCTTCGCAGCCAACCACGAGACGGTCGGTCGGCCGAGGCGACCCGAATTTCTCCTCCGCCGTGGTGAACTTCTCGACGCCTGCCGGGGTCTGCGCATCGTGGCATTCGAAGACGGCTTCCTCGCCGACCCCGAGCGATTCGTGCAGCGCATTGCCGCGGTGCGAGAACCCGCGTCGTCCGTGCCGGCACGCTGGGTGCTCGACGCCCCGGGCGAGCAGCGCGGGTCGGTAGAATCGACCGATTCAGGAACCCGCGAATGAAACCCATCACCGGCAGCATCGTCGCGCTCGTCACGCCGATGCACGACGACGGCAGCATCGACTTCGCTGCGCTGCGCCGCCTGATCGACTGGCAGATCGAAGAAGGCACGCAGTGCATCGGCGTCGTCGGCACGACGGGAGAGTCGCCGACAGTCACCGTCGACGAGCACCACGAGGTCATCCGGGTCGCGGTCGAGCACGCCGCCGGTCGTGTTCCCGTAATGGCCGGCACCGGCGCAAATTCCACCGCCGAGGCCATCGAGCTCTCGCGTTTCGCGCTCAAGGTCGGCGCCGACTGCACGCTCTCGGTCGTGCCCTACTACAACAAGCCGTCGCAGGAAGGCATCTACCGCCACTTCAAGGCGATTGCCGAGGCGGTCGACATTCCGATGGTGGTCTACAACGTGCCCTCGCGCACCGTCGCCGACATGTCTTCCGCCACGGCCCTTCGGCTCTCGCAGGTGCCCGGCGTCATCGGCGTCAAGGAAGCGACCGGCGACATCGCCCGTGCCAGCGAGATCCTGCGCGGCGCGCCGGCGGGCTTCTCGGTCTATTCGGGCAACGACGATTCCGCCGTCGCGCTGATGCTGCTCGGCGGACACGGCAGCGTCAGCGTCACCGCCAATGTCGCGCCCCGCGCAGTGCAGGCGATCTGCACCGCCGCGCTCGCCGGCGATGCGCGCACCGCAGCGCGCCTGCAGCTTCAGTGGCTGGCGCTGCATCAGGTGCTGTTCGTCGAGCCCAGCCCCGCGCCGACCAAGTGGGCGCTCGAGCAGCTCGGCCGTTGCGGCGCGACGGTCCGGTTGCCGATCACGCCGCTCGGCGAAGCGGGCCGGGCAGCGGTCAGGGCCGCGCTCGGCGAATGCGGGCTCCTGTGAGAGCCTCCCCTTCAAGACAAGACAACCCACGGCGCCTCGGGACCTGAGTCCGACAGGGTCCGTGAACGCCGGAGCGGCTTGCCCGCGTCGACATCGATGGAGAATTTAAGAGTGACCTTTGCCTTTTCCTCACGCATCGTGGTCGGCTTGACGTGCCTTGGCCTGATCGCCGGATGCTCGTCGGTCGAAAACCTTCTCGCGGGCGACAAGATCGACTACAAGTCGTCCTCGACCACCCGCACGAACAGCCTCGAAGTGCCGCCCGACCTGACGCAGCTGTCGCGCGAGTCGCGGTACCAGCAGCCCGGTGGCACCGTCAGCGCGTCGGCGTTCCAGGCGGCCACGGCGACCGCGACGGCGGCCACCGCCGCCCCGGCCGCGACGACGGTGGCACCGCAATCGATCGGCGCCTTCAAGATCGAGCGGCTGGGCAACGATCGCTGGCTGAGCACGACGCTGCCTCCGGAAGCGGTCTATCCGCAGGTCAAGGCGTTCTGGAAGGACAACGGCTTCAACATCGTCCAGGACCGGGCCGATGCCGGCGTCCTTGAGACCGACTGGGCCGAGAACCGCGCCAAGCTGCCGAGCGACCTGATTCGCAACACCATCGGCAAGGTCTTCGATTCGGCGTACTCGACGGGCGAGCTCGACAAGTTCAACACCCGCATCGAGCGCACGGCCACCGGCAGTGACATCTACATCACGCACCGTGGCATGGAAGAGGTGTACGTCGGCGCGCGCAAGGACGCGACCTCCTGGCAGCCGCGGCCCACCGACCCGCAGCTCGAAGCGACATTCCTGGCGCGACTGATGGTCAAGCTCGGCGCCAAGGACGAGCAGGCCAAGGCGGTCGTGGCGGCGTCCGGGACGGGCCCGGTCGCACCGGCCCGGGCGCGAGCACTCGACGGCCTTGCCACGCCGACCCTGCAAGTCGACGACAACTTCGACCGCGCCTGGCGCCGCGTCGGCATCGCTCTCGATCGCAGCGGCTTCACTGTCGAGGACCGCGATCGCGCCCAAGGGCTCTACTTCGTGCGCTACGTCGATCCTTCCTTCGCGGGGCGCGAAGAGCCCGGCTTCTTCAGCCGGCTCTTCTCGGGCAGCAAGAAGAACGAGAGCGGGCTCGCCAGGTACCGCGTGAAGGTCACTTCCGAAGGCAGCGCGAGCACGGTCGCCGTCCTCGATTCGCAGGGCAAGCCCGAGACGAGCGCGAACGGCAAGCGGATCGTCGCGCTGCTTCTCGAAGACCTGCGCTAGGTCGGGTGAGAGCCGGCGCGCGGACTGCGGGGCCGCCGTGATCCGCTTCGCGAGCCTGGGCAGCGGCAGCAGCGGCAACTCGACAGTCGTCGAGGCGACGAGCGGCATCACGACGACGCGCCTGCTCGTCGACGCCGGCATGTCGCTGCGTGAGATCGAGGCGCGTCTCGCACGTGTCGGGCTGGCCGGCAGTGACCTCGATGCGGTCTTCGTCACGCACGAGCACGGCGATCACATCGGCTGCGCGGTGGCGCTGGCCGAGCGATACGGCCTCGCCCTCTGGATGAGCCGCGGCACCCGGCGCGCCCTCGGCGACGTGACGATGCCGGCGCGGTTCCGGTTCGCACGCGACGGCGAGACGATCCAGGTGGGAGACCTCGAGCTGCGTCCCTTCACGGTCGCGCACGACGCGGCCGAGCCCTTGCAGCTTCGCTGCAGCGACGGCGACTCGTGCGTCGTCGTCCTCACCGACCTGGGCTC
>JBDTJD010000402.1:0-3822 GCA_039935975.1 Caldimonas sp. | reverse complement strand
ATCTCGATGGCGCATCTTGCCCACCGCCCACCAGGCGATCACCGGGGTCGGCTCGCAGCGTCGGAATTCGGCGTGTCGGTCCTGCCGAAGGCCCGGCGACGCGGCTTCGGCAGACGTCTCTTCGAGCATGCGATGCTGCACGCGCGCAATCGCGGAGTCGATGCCATCTTCATTCACGCGCTGAGCGAGAACACGGCCATGCTGAAGCTGGCGCGCAGCGCGGGCGCGACCGTCGAGCGCGACGGCTCGGAGTCCGAGGCCTGGCTGAAGCTGCCTCCCGACTCGCTCGCCTCGCATCTCGACGAGATGCTGGTCGAGCGCGCCTCCGAACTCGACTACCGGATCAAACTCCACTCGCGCCGGCCCGACCCGGTTGCCGAGTCGGCCGACTCCCCGGGCCGGGGCGAAGTGTCGAAGGCCGGTTCCTAGCCGTCCGTCGTCAATCCGGCCGGACTTCGCCTCCCGCACGCGAAGAAGGGATGTCCGGCAGCGGCCCCTGCCCGCTAATATCCGCTTCTTCTCGGGCAGACGTCGCCCGAGCCCGGCGTCTCGGATTGGGCCCTACGTGATCGAAACGCTCCCCTGGACCGCGGTGCTGCTGGCCTTGTCGGCCGTCACGGCGGTCGCGCTCTTCGTGTTCTGGCTCGTCCGGCGACCGCGCCGTGTCCAGCCTTTGCCGATCGAGTGGGCGCTGTCGGCGCGGCCGGTGTTCTCGACCGACGAGCGCCGGGTCTACAAGCTGCTGCGCGAGGCGCTGCCGCACCACGTCGTCCTTTCCAAGCTGCCCCTCGTGCGCTTCTCGCAGCCGAGCGACGCGGCCCAGGTGCGCTACTGGTATGACCTGCTCGGCGCGATCAACGTCACGTTCGCGGTCTGCAGCGCGAACGGCCGCGTCCTCGCCGCGATCGATCTCGACACCGACCGCGGCAACTCGCGCCGCATCCTGCAGATCAAGCAGTCGGTCCTCGGTGCCTGCCGGATCCGATACCTGCGCTGTCCGGTCGACAACCTGCCGACCGCGGCCGAACTCCAGCTGCTCGTGCCGAGCGGCACCGGCGCGACGGCGCGCGGGCCGCAGCCCGGGATCGTGCCGCCGCGCGATCTCGACGAGGTGCGCGACACGCTCGCCAGCACCGTCGCGAGCCGACGCGCACAGCGCACCGCGCTCTGGCAGGACTCGTCGGTCTTCCAGGATTCGTTCTTCGCCCCCGACAGCCGCTCGGACAGCCTCGGCAACGGCGAATTCGCCAGCCTGACGCACGCCTATTCGCGCCCCTCCACGCGTGAAGGCAACGGCCACGATGTCGATGGCGACGGCGGTGCGCGCAGCCGCCCGGCGCGTCTCGATCGCGTGCGCGACGAGATCGACGAGCCGGCCGGCGTCGTCGTCGACGAGCCCCCGGCCTTCGGGTCGCGCTCGCGGCACTAGCGTCGCGCGCCGGTTCGCTCCGGCCCTTCTCGATGCCCACCGAGCCCCATCTGTCCGGCGACGCGCCGGTCCCCTATGCCGACCTCACTCCCGGCGCGGTGCTCGATGCACTCGACGGCGTCGGCCTCTGGGGCGACGGCCGGCTGATCCAGCTCAACTCCTACGAGAACCGGGTCTTCCAGGTCTTCCTCGAAGGCGGCCGGGTCGTCGTCGCCAAGTTCTACCGGCCGGGGCGATGGACCGACGCGCAGATCCTCGAGGAGCATGCCTTCGCGATCGAACTGGTGCAGGCCGAGATTCCCGTCGCCGCGCCGATCGTGCTCGCGCGTGACGCGTCGTCGACGCACGCTCCGAGCGTGAGCCCGGTCGGCCCGACGCTCGCGCTCGTCACGACCGAGCTCGGCGGCGCCTATCGCTTCGGCGTCGCGGAACGTCGCGCCGGACGCGCGCCCGAGCTCGAGGATCCCGAAGTGCGTCGCTGGCTCGGACGCTTCATCGGCCGGCTCCACGCCGTCGGCGCAAGGGGCACGTTCGGGCATCGCCTCACGCTCGATGTCGCGACCTACGGCGACGCGAGCCGCGACTTCCTGCTCGATCAGGGACTCGTTTCCGCCGACGTCGCCGACCGCTGGCGAAGCCTCGCCGACCAGGCGCTCGTCGCGTGCCGGGCCGCGTTCGACGCCGTCGAGCCGAAGCGATTGCGCCTGCACGGCGACTGTCATCCGGGCAACATCCTCTGGACCGAGGCCGGCCCGCACTTCGTCGACCTCGACGACGCCGTCAACGGGCCAGCGGTGCAGGACCTGTGGATGCTGCTCTCGGGCGATCGTGCGGCGATGACGCGCCAGCTTCTCGACGTGCTCGAAGGCTACGAGCAGTTCATGGATTTCGACTGGCGCGCACTGCGCCTGCTCGAACCCTTGCGGACCCTGCGGATGCTTCACCACAGCGCGTGGATCGCGCGTCGCTGGAGCGACCCGACCTTCCCGATCAACTTCCCGTGGTTCGCGAGCCCGGCGTACTGGGCCGACCAGTGCGCGCGCCTGGCGGAACAGCTCGAGGCGATGGCCGAGCCGCCGATCGGCAGCCCGGAGTGAAGCGGCCGCTCAGGCCAGCAGCAGCGAGTTGACGCGCTTGACGTAGGCGGCCGGATCCTCGAGCTGGCCGCCCTCGGCGAGCAGGGCCTGGTCGAATAGGACGCCCGCGAGATCGTCGAAATGGGCGCTCGACGCCAGCCGCTTGACCAGCGCGTGCTCCGCGTTCACCTCGAGGATCGGCTGCGACGGCGGAGCGCTCTGGCCGGCCTGCTTCAACAGGCGCGCCAGATGGCCGCTCACATCGCCTTCCTCGACGACGAGGCAGGCGGGAGAGTCGACCAGGCGCGTCGTCACGCGCACGTCCTTGGCGCGGTCCTTGAGGGCGACCTTGAGCCGCTCGAGCGTCGGCTGGAATGCGGTCGCGACCTCCTCGGCCTGCTTCTTCTCGGCCTCGTCCTCGAGCTTGCCGAGATCGACCGAGCCCTTGGCCACGCTTTGCAGCGCATGGCCATCGAACTCGTAGAGGTGCGAAAGCAGCCACTCGTCGACGCGGTCGGTCAGGAGCAGCACCTCGATGCCCTTCTTGCGAAAGATCTCGAGCTGCGGACTGTTCCTGGCCGTCGCGAGGGTGTCGGCGGTGACGTAGTAGATCGCGTCCTGGCCTTCCTTCATGCGCTTGACGTAGTCGGCGAGCGGCACCGTCTGGGCGCCGCTCTCGTCGTGCGTCGACGAGAAGCGATAGAGCTTGGTGAGCCGCTCCCGGTTGGCATGGTCCTCGCCGATGCCTTCCTTCAGGACGACGCCGAAGTCCTTCCAGAAAGCCGAGTACTTGTCCTTCTCGACCGCGTCCTCGCTCTCGGCCAGGCCTTCGAGCATCGACAGCACCCGCTTGGTCGAGCCCTCGCGGATCGCCTTCACGTCGCGGCTTTCCTGGAGAAGCTCGCGCGAGACGTTGAGCGGCAGGTCGCTCGAGTCGATCACGCCCTTGACGAAGCGCAGGTACACCGGCATCAGCGCCTCGGCGTCGTCCATGATGAAGACGCGCTTGACGTAGAGCTTCACTCCGCCGCGCTTGTCGCGGTTCCAGAGGTCGAACGGCGCTTTCGCCGGAATGTAGAGGAGCTGCGTGTACTCGCTGCGCCCCTCGACGCGGTTGTGCGTGTAGGCGAGCGGCGCCTCGGTGTCGTAGCTGATCTGCTTGTAGAACTCCTCGTACTGCTCCTTCGTGATCTCGCTCTTCGGGCGCGACCAGAGCGCCGAGGCCTTGTTGACCGCCGCCCATTCGTCCTTCGTCACCTGCTCCTTCTTCTCTTCGTCCCACTCCTCCTTCTGCATCAGGATCGGCAGCGAGATGTG
>JBDTJD010000401.1:0-3626 GCA_039935975.1 Caldimonas sp. | reverse complement strand
AGCCGGGCCCGTGCGAGGGCGGCGTCGTCGACGAGAAATCGCTCGGCGCCGTAGTAGCTGTGGAACGCTGCGGCGAGCTCGCGCAGGTAGAACGCGACCTCGTGCGGCGCCAGCCCGGCGGCCGCCGCGGCGAGCATCGGGCCGTAGTCGGCCAGCTTTCGCATCAGCGCCACCTCGCTCGGCGCCTCCAGCCGCGACAGGTCGGCTCCGGCCAGACCGGCCACGTCACCGCCCTGCGCCGCGTGCTGCTCGATCACCGAGCAGATCCGCGCATGGGCGTACTGGACGTAGAAGACCGGGTTCTCGTCGTTCTGCTTCAGCGCCAGGTCGACGTCGAAGGTGAACTCGGTGTCGGCCTTCCGGCTCAGCATGAAGAAGCGGACCGCGTCGCGGCTGGTCCAGTCGATCAGGTCGCGCAGCGTCACGTACTGGCCGGCGCGCTTGGAGATCTTCACTTCCTGGCCACCGCGCTCGACCCGGACCATCGTGTTGAGCACGTACTCCGGATAGCGCAGCGGGACGCCGACACCGGCCGCCTGCAGGCCGGCGCGCACGCGCGCGATGGTGCCGTGGTGGTCGGTGCCCTGGATGTTGATCGCCTTCGTGAAGCCGCGCTCGAACTTGGCCAGGTGATAGGCGACGTCGGGCACGAAGTACGTGAACGTGCCGTCGGACTTGCGCATCACGCGGTCCTTGTCGTCGCCGTAGTCGGTGGTGCGCAGCCAGAGCGCGCCGTCGGCCTCGTAGGTCTTGCCGGCGGCGACGAGGCGGGCCACGGTCGACTCGACGCGCCCGCTCGAATACAGGCTCGACTCGAGGTAGTAATTGTCGAAGCGCACGCCGAAGGCCTGCAGGTCGAGGTCCTGCTCGTGACGCAGGTAGGCGACGGCGAACTGGCGGATGCCGTCGAGGTCGTCGCGCCGGCCCGACGCGGTGAATTCGCGGTCGTCGGCGTGAACGGTCTTGCCGGCCAGGAAATCGGCGGCGATGTCGGCGACGTAGTCGCCGTTGTAGGCCGACTCCGGCCACGCTGCATCGCCGGGCTTCAGGCCGTCGAGCCGGGCTTCGACCGAGCTCGCGAGGGTCGCGATCTGCACCCCCGCGTCGTTGTAATAGAACTCGCGCACCACGCGCCGGCCCTGAATGGCGAGCAGGTTGCAGATCGCATCGCCGAGCGCCGCCTGGCGCGCGTGGCCGACATGCAGCGGGCCGGTCGGGTTGGCCGACACGAACTCGACGATCACCGGCTCGCCCTGCGCCTCGCGGGTGCCGAAGGCGGTTCCGGCGGCGAGGATTTCGGCCACGATCCGCTGCCGGGCTGCCGCGCGCAGGCGCAGGTTGATGAAGCCCGGACCGGCGACCGCGATCGACTCGACCCATTGTCCGACCGCCGCCTTCGCCTGCAGCGCAGCGATCAGCTCGGCCGCGACGTCGCGCGGATTGCGACGCTGCGCCTTGGCCAGCGGCATTGCCGCGGTGACCGCGAGGTCGCCGTGATCGGCCTGGCGCGGCGTCTCGAAGGCCGCGTCGACCGTCGTGCCCGGGCTGACTTCGGCCATCGCAGCACGCAACGCCTCGAGCAATTCGTCACGGGCCGACATCATCGACGGAATTCTACGAGGCGCCCTTGCGCCCCGATGGGTCGTGACAAGAAGTCACGGCCAAGCGTGAATATGGCGGCATCGCCCCGCCCGCGACGACGCCGCCCGCGGGGCCGCGATGCAGAATGGCCGGCCTCGCCCGCCACCTCGATGTCCGCCGCGCTTTCCGCCCAGCTCGCTGCCGAAAACTCGGCCAGCATGCCGCCGTTGCCGACCCAGATCGGCAAGTACCGCATCCTCGGCCGGCTCGGCGACGGCGCGACCAGCGAGGTCTTCCTCGGCTACGACGATTTCCAGCGTCGCAACGTCGCGATCAAGCGGGTGCGCGGCGCGTCGGCGTCGGGCGATCCGATCGACGCCCACTATTCCGAGCGTTTCTTCGCTGCCGAGGCCGCGCTCGTCGGCCGGCTCCAGCACCCGAACGTCGTCCAGATCTTCGACGCGGTGCCGGATCCGGTCGCGCCGTATCTGGTCATGGAGTACGTGGCCGGCAGCACGCTCCGGCCGTATTGCCGCGCCGACCAGCTGCTCTCGCTCGAGCTCATCGTCGAGATCGGCTTCAAGTGCGCGATGGCGCTCGGCTACGTCTACCGCCAGGGCCTGATCCACCGCGACGTCAAGCCGGCGAACCTGCTGGCCGTGCTCACCAACGGCACCATCACCGACGTCAAGATCAGCGACTTCGGCAGCGTCCTGAACCTCGGCTCGGACGTGACCCAGATCCACCGCGTCGGCTCGCTGGCCTACATGTCGCCCGAGCAGCTCGACGGCGGCACCATCGACTGCCGTGCCGACGTCTACTCGCTCGGCGCCGTGCTCTACCACCTCATCGCCGGCCGGCCGCTTTTCGATGCCCAGGTCCAGTCGGCCATGATGCATCAGATCTACAACGTCAAGCCGGCGCCGCTCACCGGCGTGCGCGCCGGCGTCACCGAGGCGCTCGACCAGGTGATCCAGAAGGCGCTCGCCAAGCAGCCCGGCGACCGCTACGGCGACTGGGGCGAGTTCGCGCAGGCGATCTCCGCGCTGGTCACGACCCAGCAGGTGCCGCGCGGGCAGTTCCAGGGCGTCCTCGACTCCGAGCGCTTCACGCTGCTGCGCACGCTCGAGTTTTTCGACAATTTCGGAGACGTCGAGCTCTGGGAGGTCGTCCACCGGGCCAAGTGGCAGCGCTTCCACTTCGGCCACGCGCTCTACCGAAAGGGCGAGGAAGGCAACAGCTTTCACATCATCGCCCAGGGCGAAGTCGAGGTGTTTCGCGACGGCAAGAAGGTCGTCAAGCTCGGCTCGGGCACCTCGGTCGGGGAGATGGCCTACCTCGCGCCGAGCGCCGAGCTGAAGAAGCACAGCACCGACGTGATCGTCACCGAGCCGGCGACGACGATCTCGTTCACCCCCGAGACGCTGATCCAGCTGAGCCCGAACACCCGCCACCTGTTCCACGACTCCTTCATCAAGGTCCTCGTGCGGCGCCTGCACTCAGCCCACGAACAGCTCGCGCATCCGCGTCGGATCTTCTAGCGCGCCGGGCCCTCGAGGCCCGCACCTGTCCGTCGTCTCGGGCCATGTGCTCCAATCCTGTCGTCCGTTTCGGCGGCAGCCGCGTTGAGTCCATTCCAACGGAGGATTCCCATGAAGCAATTTCTCACCTTGTCGGCCGTCCTGGCCCTGGCCGTCTCGACCTCGGCGTTCGCCGCCTCGCACAAGATGGCGCCCGAGATGTCGGCGAGCGCGCCGATGACCAAGCAGCAGTCGAAGATGGGTGACTGCAACAAGTCGGCCTCCGACAAGAAGGGCGACGACCGCAAGGCGTTCATGAAGTCGTGCCTCTCGGGCGACACCGCGATGGCCGCCCCGGCCAAGCCGATGACCCAGCAGGACAAGATGAAGAAGTGCAACGTCGACGCCACCGGCAAGAAGGGCGACGAGCGCAAGACCTTCATGAAGAGCTGCCTCTCGGCCTGATCGGGGTCGCGGCCGGCCCCGGGACGAGCGTCCCGGCCGGCTGCCCTGAGGGCTCGCCGC
>JBDTJD010000400.1:0-3442 GCA_039935975.1 Caldimonas sp. | reverse complement strand
AGACATCGCCGCGTTCTTCAGCGAAGACGTGAAGACGATCGACGGCAAGCCGATCTACGGCCACATGGACTACGGCAAGAAGGATCCGTCGCTGGGCTGGCGCTTCACCGACGCGTGGCTGTCGATGGCCGGCACCGCCGACATCGGCATCCCGAACGGCATGCCGGTCGACGAATGGGGCATCCGCGTCGGCGCCGACAAGTGCACGCCGGTCGGGGCTTCGGTCTCGCGCGGTGGCGCGACCAACTCGCCGGCGGCCGTCTACGCGCTGACGAAGTACATCGACTGGATGAAGAAGTACGCGCCCAAGGAAGCCATGGGCATGACCTTCGGCGAGGCCGGTCCGGTGCCGGCACAGGGCCAGATCGCGCAGCAGATCTTCTGGTACACCGCATTCACCGCCGACATGACCAAGGTCGGTTTGCCGGTCGTCAACGCCGACGGCTCGCCGAAGTGGCGCATGGCGCCGAACCCGCACGGACCGTACTGGAAGGAGGGCATGCAGAACGGCTATCAGGACGTGGGCTCGTGGACCTTCCTGAAGTCGAACGACCCTGACCGTGCCAAGGCGGCCTGGCTGTACGCGCAGTTCGTGACGGCCAAGACCACGTCGCTGAAGAAGTCGATCGTCGGCCTGACGTTCATCCGCGACAGCGACATCCGTGCCGACTACTTCACCAAGAACATCGACAAGTACGGCGGCCTGATCGAGTTCTACCGCAGCCCCGCGCGGGTCGCCTGGACGCCGACCGGCAACAACGTCCCCGACTACCCGAAGCTCGCGCAACTGTGGTGGAAGAACGTGGCCGTGGCGGTGACGGGCGAGAAGACGCCACAGCAGGCAATGGACAACCTCGCGGTCGAGATGGACGACGTGATGGCGCGGCTGCAACGCGCCGGCATGGCGCACTGCGCACCAAAGCTGAACCCGAAGTCCAGCCCCGACAAGTGGCTCTCCGACCAGCATGCGCCGTGGAAGAAGCTGGCCAACGAGAAGCCCAAGGGCGAGACCGTGGCCTACGATCAGCTGCTGAACGCGTGGAAGGCGGGCAAGGTGCGCTGAGCTCGCGCCCCGGTCGACGTCAGCCTGCGCCCTGCCGATCTCCGCGATCGGCAGGGCGCTATTCTTGGTGACCCATGAACATCGTCTTTCGCTGCGACCCGGCCTTGATCGACCTGTTGCCGCGCCCGGTGCCGGCCAAGGCCGCGTTGCCCGACTGGCTGCGACAGATGGCGCCGCGCGTGCCCTCGAGCGTGCACGGACGTGCCATCCGCACCGTCAAGCAATGCCCGCCTTTCGTCGACGCCATGGCTCACGGTTTCATGGTGCTGCTGCCCTGCGACGTGCACGTGGCCGCCGGTCAGTTCGGCTGGGACTGGGCTCTGCCCGCGCTGACCCTGAGCGGCCATCCGCACGCACCGCTGAGCTTTCACGTACCGGAGCAGGTAGCCGGCTCGCCACTGGCGCACGGCACGCAATCAGCCATCAAGTTCAACAGCTTCTGGACCATCGAGCTGGAAGCCGGCTGGTCGCTGATGGCCGTGCACCCGGTCAACCGCGACGACCTGCCGTTCCGGCTCGTCACCGGCCTCGTCGACGCCGACCGCTTCCATGAGGTCGGCATCAATTTTCCGGCGGTCTGGGTTGATCCTGACTTCAGCGGCATTTTGCCGCGCGGCACGCCGATCGCTCAGTGCTATCCGGTCCCGCGCGAGGCGCCCACCTTGGTGTGCGAGGCCATGTCGGACGCCCACTTGCGCGGCTACGACGTCCTCGCCGCGCAGATCATGAACGGCCCCGGCGTGTACCGAAAGGGCTTTCGCCGCAAGCCCGCGACGGGCTGAGTCAGGTCGCTCGCAACGCTACGCGCAGCGCGTCGAGGTGGAGCCATAAGCGACCGACGTGGGGCGTGGCAAGTGCATGGGCGATGCGGCCGAAGGTGTCTTCGCGCAGCCGAAACGCCCGACCGTAGGCGCGAATCGCCTCGTCGATCTCGCCGGCATCCTGCAGAGCGATGCCGAGGTTGACCTCGGCCTCGGCGCGCTCCGGCACGAGTCGCAACACCTCGCGCAGCGCATTCGCCTCGCCTGCCAGGTCGCTTGTGTCGTGCCGCTTCAACGACACCTCGAACCACGCATCGGCGGCCACGCGCACGGTGGGCGGGTGGCCGGGTCGCAGTGCAAGACTGGCCATGGCCCACTTGACTGCCGCATCGGCATCGCCTTGCTGCAAGTTGATCACCGCCAGCAGCTGATGCACCGCCGGATGAGGTGGCGCGGCAGAGAGCGCCTGCTCGCAAAGTGTCCGCGCGCGCTCGACCTGGCCGGCGTTGACGTGGCGGATCGCGAAGGTGAGCAGGTCTTCTATCGAGGCGGTGGCGGGCGTCATGAACGCGTGTCCTTGGCCTTGCATTGTGGCGAGTTGCCAGCGAGCGGTCGCCGGATGCGGCGATCGAAGATCGAGTCGCCTACGACTCTGTCACGGCCAGAAGCAAGTGAAAGGCCCCGATGCTGCATGGGGGCGACAGAACCTGTTGGCGCCCGTATTGGGTCTGATCACCCATCGCGCCGCGCGCATCAGATCCAGCTCAGCGCCGCTTCGATGATCTCGGTGGCTCCGGTGTCAGCGCATTCGCCATGGGCGATGAGGAGCCTCTGCGGCTTCCAGTCGAGGACTTTTCGTCGCGCAGCGCGAGCGGCATCGCGCGACACGAAACTCAGGCGCCATTCTCGGGGCGTGCTCCCGTGCGGCCCGACCAGGCCATCGAGCCGCATCAGGAGACCCTTCCAACCCTTGAACGTCGCTTGCGGGAACCTCTGGATCAGGTCACCGAAGATCGCGGTGCGGGAGGCGCGGTGAAAGAACACCACTTCGTCCATGGCGAGCGATCCGCGAAACACCGCCTGATCGATCTCGGTGTGCCACGGCCGGACGCTCTCGTCGCCCAGTTCGGCGTCGAACGCAAGGTGCTTCTTCCTCCGGGCAAGCCCTGGAGGCGCGTGGAGCCGCGCATGAGGCCACCGATCCTTCCACTCGGGCAGGAACAGGTGATGCAACTTGTTCGGCGAGACGATGTCGCCGACCGGACCGATAGCCTCCACGGCGTCGGCCAGCTCCTTCGTCAACGCGATGGGCGACCACACCCAGACCGTGCCCGTCGACAGCCGCGCGACGGCCATGCGGGTCGGGTACGGGAAGCCGAAGAACGACACCGTCGGCCCATCGGCAACGTAGAGATCCGGTCCGAACGGAACGAGCATCGATTCGGGATACCTGTCGCAGCGGCGGCGGCCGACCCTCAGCGGATCAGGCCGGGCGAGGGCTCGGACAACCCGGTGGCGACGAGTCCTTCGCGCAGCCGCTGTCGCTCGGCCGGATCGGTCAGCGGGTAGGTCGACAGCCAGGCATCGACGCGCAAGGCGGGCTCGAGGGCATGGATCT
>JBDTJD010000399.1:0-2537 GCA_039935975.1 Caldimonas sp. | reverse complement strand
AAGTCGACGGCGAACGCGGCAGCATCAAGAGCAAGCACTTCGCCTTCACCGACCCGAAGGTGCGCGAGGCGATGGCGATGCTCTGCGACAAGAAGAGCATGCAGGAGTTCATCTACGGCCGCACCGGTGTCGCCACCGGCAACTTCATGAACAACCCGTCGCGCTTCCGCTCGCCGAACACGAAGTGGGAGTTCAACATCGACAAGGCCAACGCACTGCTCGACGGTGCGGGCTGGAAGAAGGGATCCGACGGCATCCGCGAAAAGGGCGGCAAGAAGATGAAGTTCGTCTACCAGACGTCCATCAACGGCACCCGGCAGAAAGAGCAGGCGATCGTCAAGCAGGCCTGCCAGAAAGCCGGCATCGACCTCGAGCTGAAATCGGTGACGGCCTCGGTGTTCTTCTCGTCCGACGTGGCCAATCCCGACACCTACGGCAAGTTCTGGTGCGACATGCAGATGTACACCACGACCATGACCGCGCCCGACGCCGAGCGCTTCATGGACCAGTACAAGTCGGAAGAGATTTCACAGAAGGCCAACAAGTGGCAGGGCCGCAACATCGCCCGCTACATCAACCCCGAATACGACAAGCTGAGCGCGGCGGCGTCGTCCGAACTCGACCCCGTGAAGCGCGTGGCCATGTACATCAAGATGAACGACATGGTGGTGGACGACTTCGCCGTCATTCCGCTGATCAGCCGGCCGCGCGTTCGGGGCGGCAACCTGAAGCTCGTGACGACGCTGTCGGGCTGGGACCTCGACTTCTCGGCGCTGCAGAACTGGTACCGCGAAGGCGGCGTCGGCTGACGTCGCGCGGGCGCGGTCCGACGTCGAAGCGCCAGGTCGCGAGCCCATGGACGAAGCCGGCCTGCGCGCGCTGATCGAGGACGTGCGCGCCGACCGGCTGCCGCGCCGGCGCTTCGTCGAGCAGATGCTCTCGCTCGGCATCGCGGCGCCGATGGCCTCGATGCTGCTGGCCCACTCCGGCATCGCGACGGCGCAGACGGTGTCGGCCTACAAGCCGACCCGGCGCGGCGGCGGCGGCGCGCTGCGGGCCATCTTCTGGCAGGGGCCGACGCTGCTCAATCCCCATTTCGCCGGCGGCACCAAGGACCAGGAGGGCGCGCGCATCTTCTACGAGCCGCTCGCGGTCTGGGACGACGACGGCAACCTCGTGCCGGTCCTCGCCGCCGAGATCCCGACGCTGGCCAACAGCGGCCTGGCCGCCGACGGGCGCTCGGTGACCTGGAAGCTCAAGCGAGGCGTCACCTGGCACGACGGCCAGCCGTTCACCGCCGACGACTGCGTATTCACGGTCGACTACGTGAAGGACCCGGCGACCGCCACGACGACGGCCGGGACCTACGAGGACGTGACGATCAGGAAGGTCGACGCGTACACGGTCCGGATCGCGTTCCCGAGGCCGACGCCGAACTGGTACGAGGCGCTCGTCTCGTCGTACGGCGCGATCATCCCGAAGCATGTGTTCGGCGCCTACATCGGTGCGCGGGCGCGCGAGGCGCCTGCCAACCTCAAGCCCGTCGGCACGGGGCCGTACAGGTTTGTCGACTTCAAGCCGGGCGATTCGGTGCGCGGCGCGCTCAACCCGAGCTACCACATGCCGAACCGGCCCTACTTCGACACCATCGAGATCAAGGGCGGCGGCGACGCGACGTCGGCCGCGCGAGCCGTGCTCCAGACCGGCGAGTTCGACTACGGCTGGAACCTGCAGGTCGAGGACGAGGTGCTCAAGCGCATGGAGGCCGGCGGCAAGGGCCGCGCCGCGATTGTGCAGAGCGGCGACATCGAGTTCGTGCAGCTCAATCCCACCGATCCCTGGAACGAGGTCGACGGCGAGCGCGCGAGCGTGAAGAGCCACCACTTCGCCTTCGCCGACGCGACGGTGCGCGAGGCGTTCGCCCTGCTCTGCGACCGCAAGAGCATGCAGGAGTTCGTCTACGGCCGAACCGGCCTGGCCGCATCGAACTTCCTGAGCCTGCCGGTCCGCTATCGATCGCTGAACACGAAGTGGGAGTTCAACCTCGCCAAGGCCAACGCGCTGCTCGACGGAGCGGGCTGGAAGCGGGGCGCCGACGGCGTCCGCGAGAAGGGCGGCAGGAAGCTGAAGCTCGTCTTCCAGACGTCCATCAACGGCACGCGCCAGAAGGAGCAGGCCATCGTCAAGCAGTCGGCGCAGAAGGCCGGCATCGAGATGGAGCTGAAGTCGGTCGCCGGCTCGGTCTTCTTCTCCACCGACGTCGGCAACCCCGACACCTTCGGGAAGTTCTGGGCCGACATGCAGATGTTCACCTGGATGTTCGGCTCGCAGGACCCGGCCGGTTCGATGCGCCAGTTCCTGACCTCCGAGCTCTCGCAGAAGGCCAACAAGTGGCAGAGCCGGAACAACAGCCGCTGGAGCAGCCCCGAATTCGACGCCTTGTTCGCTGCTGCCGCCTCGGAGCTCGAGCCGGTCAAGCGGGCGGCGCTCTTCATCCGCATGAACGACCTCGTCGTTGCCGGCGGCTGCGTGATCCC
>JBDTJD010000398.1:0-3553 GCA_039935975.1 Caldimonas sp. | reverse complement strand
CTGCTCACCAACGCGCCGGGACCGGTCGACGAGAAGCAGCTGCGCGAGCTGCACATCCGGTTGCGCAGCACACAGGCGGCCGGATAGGGAAGGATCAGTCGCTCGCCGGCGCGCCGGGAAAGTCGGCGAGCGTACCGAACGCCCGTTCGAACGCTTCTTCGAGGTCGGCGCTCGTGCCTTTGCTGGCGAGACTCAGCCGCTCGCCGCGGTCGAGGTCGTTGAGCAGTTCGTCGAGCTGGGTCCGCCGCGCCTGAACGTAGGGCCAGCGCACCTCGCCGCGTTCGCGGTAGAGCGCGTCGACGTGGCAGACGACCCAGGCCGCATCGGCCAGCCGCCCTTGTCGTGCGGCATTGAGCGCAATCGCCTCGAGCAGCCTGAAGTGCATGCCGGGGTCGCGCGAGGCGCGCAGCGCGGCCCGTCCATGCTCTATCGCCTCTTCGCTCTTTCCCTGCGCGGTGCAGACGCAAGCGAGCGTTTCCAGGACATGGGCACGGGCATAGCCTCGCACCGCTTCGAGAGCTGTCCGGCAGCGCGCCTCCGCGGCCTCGGCGCGACCGGCAGCGAGCTCGCAGTCCGCCGCGGCATCGCCCAGCGCAAACTGTTCGAGCAGCGGCGATTCGATTGCCCGGCGCGCAGCGCGCTCGAGGGCGCAGGCCAAGGCCTCTTCCGGACGTCCGACGGCCTGGAACCAGCGATAGCAGGCCCAGAGAAATCCTGAGTGCAGGTTGCCGGGCCACTCGGGACGCTCGATGCGGCGCCCTTCTTCCACGAGGCCGCCCAGGTTCGACGCGTCGCCGCGCCGGGCACCGATCGCGATCCGCGCGGTCAGCGCCTTGAACAGCCCCGGCTCGTCGCCAATCCGTCGGCACAGCTCCATCGCGCGCCCTGCAGCGTCGTATGCCTCGAGACTGCCGACGACGCTTCCCCAGGTCGATAGCGCCAACCAGAACCGTGTGGCGACGACCGCAGGCGTGCCGGGACCAACGCGCGAGGCGAAGACCAGCGTTCGATCGAACGCCTCGCTGACGCCCCCGGAGCAGGCCAGCGCGATCGCGGCGACGCCCGCCAGCTCGACGGCCAGCAGGTCGTCGGCGGGCCCGCTCGTCGTCGCCATCCAGTCGTAGGCCGCGCGGACGTTGTCGCCTTCGGCGGCGAGCAGATCGTCTTCGGCAGGACTCGGGTCGCGGCAGCGACTCTGCGAGTCATACGTCTCGAGCAGTGCGGTCATCGCCGTCGCGTGGCGGCGAAGCATCGCCTCGGTCTCGCCGGCGCCGCCAAGCTGCTCGAGCGCGAACAGGCGCGTCGTCTCGAGCATTCGGTAGCGTGGCACCGGCATGCCTTCGGCGAGCACGAGCGACTTGTCGACGAGCGTGCCGAGATGTTCGAGAACGTCCCACAGGTCGATCGCGTCGTCTTCGCCGACACGCTGTGCCGACTCGAGCGTGAAGCCGCCCGCGAACACGCCGAGGCGACGAAAGACGGTGCGCTCGGCTTCGCTCAGCAGCCCGTGGCTCCACTCGAGCGCGGCGCGAAGCGTCTGGTGCCTGCGCAGGACGGCGCGCGTGCCCCCCGTAAGCACGTTGAAGCGCTCCTTGAGCCGCGCGCGCACGCCCTCGACGCCGAGCAGCGGCAGCCGCGCCGCGGCCAGCTCGATCGCGAGCGGGATGCCGTCGAGGCAGCGACAGATCTCGGCCACGGCATCGACGTTGCCGGCGCTCAGCTGGAACTGCGGCTGGACGGCACGGGCGCGGGCCACGAAGAGGGCACCGGCGCCGCTCGTCGCGACTTCCTTCAGCGTCGGTGCTGCGCCGCCGGCGCGTGCGGCCGGAAAGCCCAGCGTATCCAGCCGATAGACGTGCTCGTGGGTGGCCTTCAGCGCCTCCTGGCTGGTGAGGAGGATGCGCACCTCACCCGACGAGGCGCGCACGCCGTCGACCAGCGCGGCGACCGCGTCGAGCACGTGCTCGCAGTTGTCGAGCACGAGCAGGGCGCGCTGCGAGCGCAGGGCCGAGACCACCTGGCGCGTCGCCGAACGGGCGCTGTCGGGATCGACGCCGAGCGTGCGGGCCACGGTCGCGGCGACCAGCGACGGGTCGCTCACGGCCGCCAGCTCGACCCACCACACGCCATCGGGATAGCCGCCGAGGAGGCGATAGGCGACTGCCTCGCCGAGCCGGGTCTTGCCGACGCCGCCTGCGCCGGTGACGGTCACGACGGCGTTGTCGACCAGCAGCGAGAGCACGGCGGCGATGTCGTCGCCGCGGCCATAAAGCGTCGGCGCTTCGCCCGCGAGATTGGTACTGCGCGGCGCCGCCGGCGCCGAGCTCGCCAGCGGCAAGGTCCTCGTCTCCTGCGGTGCCGCGTCGGCCGGCCGGTCGCCCTCCACCCGCACCGGCATGACGAAGCGATAGCCGCGGCCCGGAATCGTCGCAATGGCTGCGTGTCCAAGCACCTTGCGCAAGGCGACGATCTGGACGTTGAGGTTGTTCTCCTCCACCACGAGGCGCGGCCAGACGGCCTCCATCAGCTCGCTCTTGCCGACAACGCGATCGGGCGAGCCGACCAGGGTCACGAGCAGGTCGAAGGCGCGGGCGCCGAGCTTGATCGCGAGGTCGCCCGCGACGAGCACATGCCGCTGCGGCCAGAGGCGGAAGTGGCCGAACGTGTAGGTGAGCTCGGAAGTCATGCGGACCATCGTATCGGCCTGCGGGGGCCGGCGTCCGCGGCCGCCGCGACGATTAATGATTCTTCATGGCCGGTAAAGGACGCCGGCCGCGGCGATTGCGACGATGCAGCCGGCTCAACCCGCGTCACGACGCAACACCACCGGAGATCTCCATGAATCGCCTGCCCCGCTCACGATCCTTGTTCGCCATCGCTCCCGCTTTCGCCGCCTTCCTCTTCATGCAGGCTTGCGGCGGCAGCGACAACGCCGTCGCCCAGGAAGCCGCGGACCCGTTCGAGGGCGTCTGGGAAGGCGCCGTCACGATCCGCGACTGCACGACCTCGGCCGCGCTCGCCACCTTCCAGGGATCGCAGATGTTCAATCATGGCGGCACGATGAACGACACCAACTCGAGCCCTGTCTCCAGCCGAGGTCCGGGCTGGGGCACGTGGGCGAAGTCCGGAATCAACTACAACGTCAAGTTTCGCTTCTTCACCTACGACGGCGCGGGCAACGTGAGCGGAGTCGCGCGGGTCGCGCGAACGGTCACGCTGGCGGCCGGCGGAACGTCGGCGACCGGCGTCAACACCAGCCAGTTCTTCGATCTCAACGGGACGCTCCTGCGCTCCACCTGCGGCACCGACACCGCGACGCGGGTTCTGTAGCGTACCGCTGGCAGCACACTGCGTGCAGCGGCCCGGCACAATCACCGACTTCGCCTTGCCGGCGCCGCCAGCCTCGGGATGACCGTTCCTCGCCCTTACAAGATTCCCGAGTCCGTCCTCGTCGTCATCCACACCGCCGCGCTCGACGTGCTGCTCCTCGAGCGTGCCGACGCGCCGGGTTTCTGGCAGAGCGTCACCGGCTCGAAGGAGAGCGACGGCGAGT
>JBDTJD010000397.1:0-3337 GCA_039935975.1 Caldimonas sp. | reverse complement strand
GCGATCATCGAGGCGGTCGACGAGCAGGACGCGATCGCCATCGCCAACGCCAGCGAGTTCGGCCTCGGCTCGGCCGTGCTGACGCGAGACCTGGCGCGCGGCGAGCGAATCGCCGCCGAGGAGCTCGATGCCGGCATGAGCTTCGTCAACGAGAACGTGCGATCCGACCCGCGCATGCCCTTCGGCGGCGTCAAGCACTCGGGCTACGGCCGCGAGTGCGCCGACTTCGGCATCCGCGAGTTCGTGAACATCAAGTCCGTTCTCGTCAAAGCCTGACTCCGCCGACTTCGCGCCAGACCCGGTTCCCGATCGTCGACATCGCTCGCGCGTTCGGGCCGGCGGCGTGCACTTGCTCGCGGTGCCGATCGCTCACCGGAACACGCGCGGGCGCTCGTCGATGGGTCAATCACTCGGTCTGAAGCGCGGCGAACGAGGTGGGCATTGGTCTAGCATCGGCCATGGGCGGCCATCCTCCTCGCGAAGCAAGACCCCGAGTCGCACCGACCGCGCTCGTGACGAGGTTGATCTTGTTGCTGGTCCTGGTCTTGCTGGGCTCGTCCGCCCGCACGATGGCGCAAAGCGATCCGACGCCGTCAGGCTCTGCATCGGCATCGGCACCGGTGCCGGATGCACGTGAGCAGCCTCGCGTCGTCTCCCTGAGCCTTGACGGCGTGGTCGGCCCCGCCACGTCGGACTACCTGGTGCGGGCAATCCGCAGGGCCGGAGACGAGAAAGCGGCCGCAATCGTGCTGCGCATCGATACCCCCGGCGGTCTCGACGTTTCGATGCGCGAGATCATCCGCGCCATCCTGGCTTCGCGCGTGCCGGTGCTTTCGTATGTCGCACCGGGCGGAGCGCGCGCAGCGAGCGCCGGCACGTACATCATGTATGCGAGCCATGTCGCGGCGATGGCGCCGGGGACCAACCTCGGTGCGGCGACGCCGGTCGCGATCGGCGGTTTCCCGAAAGAACCGGACGAGCCCGACATCGGGCCAGGTTCGAGATCGGGTGCGGCTTCGGGTGCGACATCGGGCACCGCTGCCCGGCCCGCCGCCAGCGAGCCTCGACACTCGCCCGCGAGTGCGTCGGAAGCCAAGGCCATCAACGACGCCGTCGCCTACATCCGTTCGCTGGCCGAGCTGCGCGGCCGCAACGCCGACTGGGCGGAGCGCGCCGTGCGTGATGCCGAGAGTCTCTCGGCCGCGGCCGCCTTGCAGGCGAAGGTGATCGATCTGATCGCGTCGTCGATCGACGAGTTGCTCGACAAGGCCGACGGACGCGCCGTGCTCGTCGCGGGCGAGCGAACGGTGCTGCGCACGCGCGGCGCCCTCGTCGCGCCGGTGGAGCCCGACTGGCGCACCAAGCTCCTCGGTGCGATCGGGCATCCGAACGTCGCCCTCGTCTTGATGATGATCGGCATCTACGGCCTGATCTTCGAGTTCACGAGCCCCGGGTCTCTGTTTCCTGGAACGATCGGCGCGATATCGCTCCTGCTCGGCCTCTACGCGCTGGCGGCCCTGCCGTTGAACCTGGCCGGCATCGCGCTCGCGGTCGTCGGACTGGCGCTTCTCGTCGCCGAGGCGTTCATTCCGTCGTTCGGCGTGCTGGGCATCGGCGGCATCATCGCGTTCGCGTTCGCGGCGATGGTTTTGTTCGATACTGGGAGCGTGCCCGGATTCGAGATCTACTGGCCGTTGATCGGTGCCGTGCTCATTGCCGGCGCCGGCCTGATGCTGATCATCGCGCGCATGGCCCTGCTTTCGCGGCGCCGCGCCGTTCGCAGCGGCCAGGAGGCCATGCTCGGCGCACGCGCCCATGTGGTCGACTGGGCCGGCGGCAAGGGCCACGTGTCGATGCAGGGGGAGCGCTGGAACGCGGTCGCCACCGAGACACTCGCGCCCGGTGAGCCCGTCGTCGTGACCGCCATCGACGGCCTGACGCTGGCCGTCGAGCGCCGCGCCGAACCTTTCCCTCGAACAGGAACCATCTCATGAGCCTGATCTACGTCTTGCTGCCCCTGGTGGTGATCGTCGTCGCGATCCTCTCGGCGTCGGTACGGATCCTTCGCGAATACGAGCGTGCCGTCATGTTCACGCTCGGACGCTTCACGGGCGTGAAGGGCCCCGGACTGATCCTGATGGTGCCGTATGTCCAGCAGATGGTGCGCGTCGACCAGCGAACGCTGGTGCTCGACGTGCCTTCGCAGGACGTGATCTCGAAGGACAACATCTCGGTCAAGGTCAACGCCGTGCTCTACTTTCGCGTGGTGAGCCCCGAGCACGCCGTGATCCAGGTCGAGAACTACGCCCTGGCCACGAGCCAGCTGGCGCAGACCACCTTGCGCTCGGTGCTCGGCAAGCACGATCTCGACGAAATGCTCTCGGAGCGCGACAAGCTCAACGCCGACATCCAGGAAATACTCGATCGTCAGACGGACGCCTGGGGCATCAAGGTGGCCAACGTCGAGATCAAGCACATCGACCTCGACGAAAGCATGATCCGGGTCATCGCGCGCCAGGCCGAGGCCGAGCGCGAGCGGCGTGCCAAGGTGATCAGCGCCGAAGGCGAGCAGCAGGCGGCGCAAAAGCTCTTCGAGGCCGCCGAAGTGCTCTCCCGCCGCCCCGAGGCCATGCAGTTGCGCTACCTGAGCACGCTGGCGCAGATCGGACAGCAGAACAGCACCGCGATCGTCTTTCCGTTCCCGACCGACCTGCTCAGTGCACTCTCGAGAATGGTCGATGGCGCGAGAGCTGGCACGTCTTCGGGCGCGTTGCCGGCGAAAGAACAAAAGACCGATGCGACGTGAAGGAGTTCAGCAGGGGCAACCTGAATCCGGCCTGTCGGGACGGGTGGCGGGTCGGGCGAAGCGACGTCACGATGCCAGTTGGGGGATGACGATCCAGTGGTCGTCGAACCGGGCGATGCGGATCGCACCGCCGAACACCTCGACCAGGGCTCGATGGAGATCCGGATCATCGGAGGCGCCGTCGGCCCGGATGCGGCCACTCTCCATGAGGACGAGACGATCGGCTAGCAGCGCAAGCGAGAGGTCGTGCAGCACGCTCACGACCGCAACACCGGCACGCACCTGTTCGCGCAGCAGCCGTACGAACGCGACCTGGTAGGGCGGATCCAGATGCGTCGTCGGCTCGTCGAGCAGAAGGAGCGGCGCGCCGACGGCGAGCGCCCGGGCGACGAAGACCCGCTGTTGCTCGCCGCCGGAGAGCTCGTGCAGGCGCCGCTCCTGCCACGCCGCGCACTCGGCATCGGCCATCGCGCGATCGATGTGCGTGTCGTCTTCCGCACCCGGCGTCGCGAACAGGCCGAGATGCGGCAG
>JBDTJD010000396.1:0-5980 GCA_039935975.1 Caldimonas sp. | reverse complement strand
TCCGGCGACGCCGCCAGCCGAGCGTGGCCACGCCGAGCGCCAGGAAGGCGAAGGTCGACGGTTCGGGAACGGCGGCGATCGTGAGGCTGCCGGTCTGCGCCAGCGAGAGGGTGTTGCCGAGGTAGGTGTCGCTGAACGCGCAGCCCTGAGCGGTGTCGACGGCGCAGAGCAGTCCGCCGCCATAGCCGACCAGCGAAGTTCCCGGGACCGCGACGTTGAGCAGGTAGCCACCGCTGCCGACGCTCTGGAGCAGATATGCCGGATTGAGACCGCTCGGTGCGAACACGCTCTGCAGACCCGGGTGGCTGAACTCCGACAGCAGCGTGGCTCCCGAGTACAGGAACGCGTGCTGGTCGAGCACGTAGCCGACGGTGGTGTCGACGGTCACGGTGCCGGTCACGTTCGTTCCGTCTTCGAAGCTGGCGGCGAGTGCGAAGGTCCTGATGTCGTTGCTCGCGCGGGCGACGATGCCCTGCGTGACATTGGCCAGGAACGAAGTGCCGGAGAACAGGTCGCTGGTGGCGCAGTGGACGACGCTGGTCGTCGAGCAGAGCTCGCTGCCGCCGTAGCCGACGAGCGACACGCCCGGAACCGCGCCGACGAAGATGAAGCCGCCGGTGCCCTGGCTCGGGAACAGGTACGACGGCGCCAGGCCCGGCACGGAGAACGGCCCCTGGCCGGTCGGCGCGCCGAAGGTCGCCAGCGCCGCGCCGTTGCGGTACAGGGTGGCGTTCTCGCCCACGACGATGCCGCTCGCAGTGTCGATGGCCACCGTGCCGGCGACGTAGTCGCCGTTGTCGAGGACGGCGCGGACATTGAAGTCGGTCGACGCATTCGCGGCTGCTGCGAGCGAGAGCAGCAGTGCCGCGCCGATCGAACGGGAAATGAGTTTCACCGGCAGGCTCCGTCTCTGGGGAAGTTCTTCAGTATCGGCGACGCTAGCGGCCGGTCGGTGCCGGCTACCGCGTTTTCACGACGCTCAAGTCCGGGGTGCGAGGCGTTGCGGTGGCAAATTCATTCAACGGCTGCGGATGGCTTTTCCCGAGTCAGCACGACGTGCAGCGCGTGCGGCGTCGCGACGCGCTCGGTGCAGGTGAAGCCGAGTGCGCGCAGGTCGATGCCGGCCAGCAGCGCCTCGCCCGTGCCGAGCAGCGCCGGCCCGAGGGCGAGATGTATTTCGTCGACCAGGCCGGCGCGCAGGAACTGGCGGATCGTCGCGACGCCGCCGCCGATGCGCACGTCGTTGTCGCCTGCTGCGGCCCGGGCGCGATCGAGCGCGGCGTGAATGCCGTCGGTGACGAAGTGGAAAGTCGTGCCGCCTTCCATCTCGATGGGCTCGCGCGCGTGGTGCGTCAGCACGAACACGGGCATGTGGTACGGCGGGTTCGAGCCCCACCAGCCTTTCCACTCGTCGTCCGGCCACGGCCCGCGGACGGGGCCGAACATGTTGCGCCCGAGGATCCAGGCGCCGACGCCGGCGAAGCCGCGCGCGGCGAAGTCGTCGTCGGCGCCGGTCGCGCCGCCGCTGCCGCCGTGCATGCTCTGGAAGGTGCGGGTCGTGAAGGCCCACTCCATCAGCTCCGGGCCGTTCACGCCGAGCGGGTTGTCGAAGCTCTGGTCGGGCCCGGCGCCGAAGCCGTCGATCGAGACACCGATGCTGCTGACGCGGACTTTGGACACGGCGGGAAGGCTCCTTTGCGAGGGCGGGATTCTGGCGCATCCTGCGACGCCGCTGCTAGCATTCCGGCAGCCGATCGGCACAGGGATTGCCATCGCGGAGCCCGACGACGGCAGCGGAGGACTTCCTTGATTCGCAGCTACACCACCCTGATGCGCGAGCCCGACAGCGACGTGGCCGGTCGCCGGATCGGCCAGGACATCCGCGCCGCATTCGACGGCGTCGAGCCCGGGGCCGTCGTCCTGTTCGCCTCGTCCCGGCACGACTACGGCGCGCTGCTGCGCTCGCTCGCGCGCGAGTGCGGCCACGCGGTGATCGTCGGCTCGTCCTCGGCGGGCGAGTTCAACGGCCCGGCCTCCGGCGCCGGCGCGGTGTCCGTGCTCGCGCTGGCGTCCGACAGCGTCGAGTTCGCGATGGGCGTCGGCCGCGACGTGCGCGGTTCGCCGGCGCGAGCGGCGCGAGAAGTCGCGCGGACGTTCCGCGGCACCGAGGCATCCGCCAAACCGTACCGCGCCGCACTGGTGATGACCGACGCGCTCGCCGGCTTCGCCGACGCCCTGGTCGAGGAACTCACGCTCGCCACCGGCGGCAACTACAGCTTCTTCGGCGGCGGTGCGGGCGACGACGGGCGGTTCGAGCAGACCCATGTGTTCGCCGGCACCGAAGTCCTGAACAACGCGGTGGTGGCGCTCGAGATCCTCTCGCTGACGCCGATCGGCGTCGGTGTGTCGCACGGCTGGGACGCGGCCAGTGCCGGCTACCGCGTGACCGAGGTCGACGGCATGCGCCTCGCGAGCCTGAACGGCGCGCCGGCGGTCGAGGCGTTCGTCGACCATGCCGCCGCCACCGGCCAGGCTTTCGACGTCGCCGATCCGCTGCCGTTTTTCCTGCACAACATCCTCGGCATCGAAGGGCCCGGCGGCATGCGCCTGCGCGTTCCCCTCGGTGTCAACGACGACGGCTCGATCAATTGCGCCGCCGCGATCCCGCAGGGCGCGGTCGTGCGCATCATGAAGACGACCGAGAAATCGGCGGTGCGAGCCGCCGAACAGGCGACCCGCGCCGCCGTCGAGGCGCTCGGCGGTCATGAGCCCGCCGTCGGCCTGGTGTTCGACTGTGTCGCGACGCGGCTTCGCCTCGGGCGCGCCTTCGACGACGAGCTCAGCGCCTGCGCCACGCTGCTCGCGCCGGCGCAGTTCGTCGGCTGCAACACCTACGGCCAGATCGCTCGCGCCGAAGGCCAGTTCGGCGGCTTCCACAACTGCACGGCAGTGGTCTGCGTGCTGGCCCGATAGGAGCACGCCCTGGCCCCGGCCTCCATCGAGGCGCTGGTCGTTTCCCTGAGCGACCCGCTGGATCGGGTCGCGTCCACCGGCCGGCTGGCGGCCCGACTCGGCGTCGACGAGGTGCTGCTCTTCGTCCGCGACACGAGCCTGGGCTGCCTGCTGCCAGCCGTCGGCATGCCGCAGACGATCCGTGGCGGCCCGTCGTGGCGGCGCCTGCTCGAGCGCTGCGCGGGGCCCGGCATCGTCGACGACGAGATCGAGCTGCCGCCAGGGCGGCAGCGCCGCGCCCGGGCCGTGTGCGACCGGGATGTGGCGATCGTGGCGATCGGCGGCCGTCCGGTTGCCGCCGACCTGGCCGCGATCGCCGCGCTCCTGCCCCTGGTGGGCGCGATCCTGCGCGGCGAGATGGTCGTCGCCCTGGCCGAAGCCGAAGCCGCCGAGTCTCGCCGCGCCGCCGGACGCGCCGAGTTGCTGTCGAAGGCGCTCGAGGCGGCCCGTGCGGAAGCGTCGAAGCTCAATGTCGAGCTGCGCGCCGAGCACGAGCGCAAGGACGAGTTCCTGGCCATGCTCGCCCACGAGCTGCGCAATCCGATGGCGCCGATGGCCAGCGCGATTGCCATCCTGCGCCATCCCCGCGCGACGACGCCGTTGCGCGAGCAGCAGCTCGACCTGCTCGAGCGCCAGCTGCGCCACATGACGCGCATGGTCGACGACCTGCTCGACGTTTCGCGCGTCACCCGCGGCCGAGTCGACCTGCGGCTCGAGCCGGTCGATCTGCGCACGATCCTGTCGGGCGCGCTCGAGACGACCGAGCCGATGATGGGCGCGCGTGACCACCGCGTCGAGCGTGACCTGCCGCCCGACCCCCTGCCGGTGCTCGGCGACGCGGTCCGGCTGACCCAGGTCTTCTCGAATCTCCTGAACAACGCGGCGAAGTACACCGATCGCGGCGGTCGCATTGCGGTCACCGCCTGGCCGAAGGGCGGTGACGCCGTGGTGACGGTGCGCGACAACGGCATCGGCCTGTCCGAGGCGTCGCTCGCCCGGATCTTCGATCTCTTCGCACAGGTGCCGGTCTCGGTCGATCGCTCGCTGGGTGGGCTGGGCATCGGCCTGACGCTGACCCGTCGGCTGCTCGAACTGCACGGCGGCTCGGTGCAGGCCAGCAGCGACGGCGTCGGCCGCGGCAGCACCTTCACCGTGCGAATCCCCCTCGCGACCACCGGCATCGACGACGCGCCCTCGATGCCGGCGACATCGTCGGGCGACGACGCGCCGCTGCGCATCCTCGTCGTCGACGACAACATCGATGCGGCCGAAGCCACCGCCGAATTCCTGCGCCTTAAGGGGCATTGCGTCGATGTGGCCCACAGCGGCGACGAGGCACTCGAACGCGCGGCTGCGGCGCCGCCCGATCTCGTCATGCTCGACCTCGGCCTGCCCGGGATGAGCGGCGTCGAAGTCGGCAAGCGGCTGCGCCAGACCCTGCCGCGCTCCAGCCGGCTCGTCGCGGTAACGGGCTACGGCGCGCCGCAGGACCGGCTGAAGACGCACGAGGCAGGCTTCGACGGGCACCACATCAAGCCGCTGATGCCCGAGGTGATCGAAGATCTGCTCGACGGACTGATCGGTGAACTCGGCCGCGAACGGGCGGGTTCCGTCCCGCGCTGAACGCCGGCACGAGCCGACCGTCGGCAGCGCAAGGGGTGGGACGCGCACGTCGACGGCGTCGCGTCGGACGGTCACCGTTGGCGTCGTCCGACGCCCGGTCCGGCGATCACGGGATAGCGCGGCGGCGCCGCCGATCCCACAATCGTCGCAGAGCCCGCCGTGAAACCTTCGCCGTGAAGCCCCTGTCAGTCCTGCAGAAATCCGCGCTCATCGCGCCGTTGCTCGTGGTGTCGTTGGTGGCGCTCAGGATGGTGGCCTTCTGGCGGGGAATCGGCCGCTCTCGCGCCCTGGCTGCGGCGAGCCGGCCGTACGAACGGCGTCAGGCCGCCAGTGCGCATGCGATCCTCGTCCTCGGCGACAGCACGGGGGTCGGCGTCGGTGCGGAGCGCCCCGAAGACTCGATCGCCGGTCGCCTCGCGATCGATTTCCCCGACTCCGACATCGTCAACATCAGCTGCTCCGGCGCCCGCGTCGCCGAGGCGCTTGCGCACGCGCGGCAGTGTGCGGCCGGCGGAAGGCTGTTCGACGTCGCGGTGCTTCATCTCGGCGGCAACGACGTCGTTCGCGGCACTGCCGTCGCCGAGCTGGCCGCAGAGTGCGAGGAGCTGATGGTCGAGTTGCAGAAGGTCGCTCGCCACACGGTCTGGCTGGGGCCGCCGAATCTCGGTCTGGCGCCGCTCTTTCCGCTGCCGTATGCCTGGCTGATGTCGTCGCGATCACGCGTGGCGACGAGCGTGTTCGCGGCCGCGGCGGCAAAGCACGACGTCTCCTACATCGACTTTTCCGCCCCCGAGCACGCTGATCGACTGCGACACCACAGGAAGCTGCATTTCGCGCGGGACGGCTTTCATCCCAACAGCGCGAGCTACGGCTACGGCTACGCCACTGCGCGAGCCGCCTTGCTCGCACCCGCCTCGGCCTGATCCGCCGGCTCAGAGCTTCTGGCGCTGATAGGCCGCATCGGTCGCCTCGCCGCGGTCGGTGGCCTGCTTGCCGGAATCGAGGTCTTCCTTGGCCTGGCGCATCACGTCGCGCGGCGCGCTCGTGCCGCTGTCCGACGATTCGTCGTGCTCGTGCGGGAGGCGCGGTGCACTCTCTCCGTCCTGGGCGACCGCGGTGCGGCCGATGTTCGGGCCGGTCTTCGTACGCTTCGATTCGGGCATGCTTGTCTCCGCTCGGTGAGGCGATCCCAAGGGCAACGCGCGTGCCGGGTGGCGTCGCCGCGCGGTTCCGATAGGCTTCGCCTTCATGTACGACCACAACCAGACCCTCGTGCCGGAGTCATTCCTCGCGCTGCACTCCGCGCACGGCCGCCCGCTGCTCTCTCGCGCCGAGATGGAAGCAC
>JBDTJD010000395.1:0-15196 GCA_039935975.1 Caldimonas sp. | reverse complement strand
CGCTCGCCGACGTCCCCCGCGATCCGCGCCTGTGCATCGCCCGGTGCGGCGGCGCGACACGCGCCGGCACGGTCGCGGCCGGCCTCGACGAGCTCGTGCGACTCGGCGCGGCCGCCGACGACTGGGTGCTCGTCCACGACGCGGCGCGCTGTCTCGTCCGGGCGGAATGGGTCGATGCACTCGTCGATTCGTGCATCGGCGATCCGGTCGGCGGGCTGCTCGCCGTGCCGGTGAGCGACACGATCAAGCGTGAGGTCGCGGGGCGCGTCGACGCCACCGTGCCGCGCCAGGGGCTCTGGCAGGCGCAGACGCCGCAGATGTTTCGCCTCGGCACGCTGGGCCAGGCACTGGGCCGGGCCGGCGCGGGCGTGACCGACGAGGCGTCAGCGATCGAAGCGATGGGTCTCGCGCCCCGGCTCGTTGCCTGCTCGGCCGAGAACTTCAAGGTCACCCACGCCGGCGATTTCGCGATCGCCGCCGCCGTCCTCGGAGCGCGTGCCCGATGAGACCGCGCGGCCCGATCTGGCGCGTCGGCGAAGGCTGGGACACGCACGCCCTCGTCGAGGGCCGAAAGCTCGTCCTCGGCGGCGTCGAGATCGCGCACACGCACGGTTTGATGGGCCACTCCGACGCCGACGCGCTCTGCCACGCGGTCACCGACGCGCTCTTCGGCGCAGCCGCGCTCGGCGACATCGGCCATCACTTTCCCGACACCGACATGCAGTACCGAGGCGCTGATTCGCTCGCGCTCCTGGCCGAGGCGATGCGGCGCGTGAAGGGTGCCGGCTGGCAGATCGGCAACGTCGATGCGACCGTGATCGCCCAGGCGCCGCGCCTCGCGCCCCATATCGGGGCGATGCGCCAGCGGATCGCCGGTGCGTTGTCGGTCGCGGTCGACCAGGTGAGCGTGAAGGCGAAGACGGCGGAGAAGATGGGGCCGGTCGGCCACGGCGAATCGATCGAGGCGCGCGCCGTCTGCATGCTCTGGCGTAGCATCTGAACAGCACCCTGCTTCTTCACTGGAATCGCCATGCCTCGCTCCCCTTCCGACGACGACAAGCCCGACACCGAGGCCGCCAAGTCGCCCGGCAGCCTGACCGAGAAGCTGGCGTTCAAGTCGCGCTTCGTCCTCGTCTTCGGCGAGGTCGATCACGCGGTGGCGCGCTCGACCTGCGAGCGGCTGATCGCTCTGGCTGAAGAGTCCGACGCGCCGATCCAGGTGATGGTCTCGTCGCCCGGCGGCCACGTCGAATCGGGCGATGCGATCCACGACATGATCCGCTTCGTCCGGGCCCCGGTGACGACGATCGGCACGGGCTGGGTCGCGAGCGCCGGCACGCACATCTTCCTGGCCGCACCCAAGGAGCGTCGCGTCTGCCTGCCGAACACCCGCTTCATGATCCACCAGCCGGCCGGCGGCGCCGGCGGCCCGGCGACCGACATCGCGATCCAGGCCAAGGAGATCCTGCGCACGCGCGAGCGGATCGCCCGCGTGATTGCCCGCGAGACCGGCAAGCCGTTCGAGAAGGTCACCGCCGACATGGAGCGCGACTACTGGATGAGCGCCGACGAGGCGGTCGCCTACGGCATCGTCGCGCGCGTCATCGAGACGCATCGCGACCTGAAGTAAGCGTCTGTGCGGCGACGCCGACCGGCCTCGCCCGCTTTCGATTCGTGAGGAAGTCGTCGCCCTGACGGCAAGGGTGCGCTCAAGCGCATTCGCCCCGGGCCGACAACGACAGGCCGCCCCCCGCATTCGGCGCTCGGGGGCTTCCTGCAACCACGCCCTGGGTCCGCGACGGGGCGACGGAGACATCCCTCATGGCCTCGCCCAGCGCGTTCGTTCCTGCTCGACTGACCTCGGCCGTCGTGGCCGGATTCGCGTGTCTCGCCGCGGCGGGCTGCGGCGGCGGCGCCGACTACATGACGCCAGCCGGGCCGGGATCGGCCGGCGCGACGGCCCTGTCCGGCACGGTCGCCGTCGGCGCGCCGATCACGAACGGCAGGTTGCGCATCCTCGACGCCAGCGGCGCGGTCGTCGCGTCCGACGTGGCGATCGACGCCGAGGGCCACTACGCCGGCGTCACGCTGACCGGCCCGGCGCCGTATCGCCTCGAGGCCTGCGGCTACGCCGGCCCGAACTACCTGTGCGTGTATTCGGTCGCGAACGCGGCCGGCACCGCCAACGTCACGCCGCTGACGAGCGCGATGGTGCTGCTCGCCACGGGCGCCTCGCCCGACGCGATGATGGCGGCCGACGCGCCGGCCGTGAGCGCGAGCGGCGTCAGCTCCGCGCAGGACCAGCTCAGGAGCAGCCTGGCCGGCGTGCTGAGCGGCGCCGGCGTTTCCGCCGCGCTCGACTTCGTCTCGGGCGCGCTGACAGCCGGCTCGCGCTCGGGCTACGACGGCGTGCTCGACGCGGTCGGCGTCTCGGTCGGCCAGGACACCGGCGCCTTCGTGCAGATCACGCCGCGCATCGGCAGCGGCAATCTCTACATGCAGCAAGGCTCGACCGTGGGCACGGTGACGGCGGCGAACACCTCGAGCCTGGGCCTGGCGGGCATCGAGACGCTGTTCCGCGGCATGAGCGCGGCGATGGCCAGCGCGAACGCCTGCGCCGACGCGAGCACCGGGATCCGCCGCTCCCTCTCGTCGATCGCACAGATGACGCTCGGTGACAGGGCGGCGCAGGGACCTGACGACGTCGCCGCGGGCCTGTGCCAGTTCTTCGCCACCGGCGACGACGGCGCGACGCCGATGTGGGGCTCGACGCTGCTCAGCCCGACGCTCGGCCGCTGCGACCTCTCGGGCAGCGTGCCGGTGTGCGCGATCTCCTTCGTGATCCAGAGCCCCGACGGCGACGTGATGCCCGTCGGCGACGGCATGGGCGTGACGAAGGAAGGCGGCGTCTGGAAGTTCATGGGCGATCTGCTGCCGGTCCAGATTCGCGCCACGGCGCGCGCCCAGCGCACGGTGCGCGTCGACGCGACGTCGCCTGTCGTCCAGTACGACCGCGCGATCCAGCTCGAAGTGGCTGCGGTCTCGGGCCTGGCGTGCGCCCGCGTCGCCCAGCACACGGCCGACGGCAGCTCGACGACGATCGCCTTCTACAAGCGCTTCCCGGGCGCGGCGCACCAGACGCGCCTGTCGCTCTGGGGCAGCAACGGCATGGGCACCGGCGCCAGCCTCGATCCGCTGGCCGGCTCGGTGCGCAGCGCCGACGACACCTGGCTGACGCTGCCGCAAGGCACCGATGGCGACGTCGTCATCCGCAACTTCTATCGTGGCGGACGCACGGTGACCTTCTCGCTTTTCGCCGACGACAGTTGCAGCACGCCCTTCACCGTCGCCGGCCGCAGCGTGTTCGACGTCGAGATCCAGGGTGTGCCGCCGGTCTCGTCGGCGATGGAGTCGCTGCCCTGGCCCGAGATCGACGGCGCGACCGTGACGGCGCTTCGCAGCCTGACGCTCGACGCGGGTGCCACCGGCACCTTCCACGCCGGCTGGGCTTTCGCCCGTGGCCCGCTCGGCCTCGACGACATCACTGTCTGCGGCAACCGCGATTCGTGCGGCGACGCGGGGTCGGGCCGCATCGGCAGCGGGCGCGTCCGCGCAAGCGCCCGCGACAACAACGTCGCGCTGCACAACAACGGCGCAGCAGTCACCGCGAGCAGCATGAAGATGCTCGCCCTCTCGGGCCGCAATAGCGAAGGCGTCGGACTGCAGAGCAACTACATGAGCTGCCCGCAAAGCCCGGCCGGTGAGAACTGCCACTAAGGTCGAGGGCCGCGAGCGCGCAGCGCGGGACGCCTCAGGCGTCCGCCCCTCCCTCCCGGAGGGAGGGGTTGGGGCGGGAGCAATCCTGTATACCGAAGGGCGCTAGCCCTTCTTGAGGCGGACGTGGGCGAGCAGGCCGCCGTCGGTTGCGTTGGCCACCTCGAAGGCACCGCCCATGCGCTGCACCGCCTTCTCGACGATCGCCAGACCCAGCCCGGCGCCGGTCGCCGCGGTGCGGGCCGCGTCGCCGCGGAAGAACGGCGTCGTCAGCTGGTCGAGCTTCTTCGGATCGGCGCCCTGGCCGTGGTCGCGCACGGTGATGATCACCCAGGGCCCGGTGCGTGCGAAGGTGACGACGACACGGGCGATGCCGGTGTCGGTCGAGCGGCCGTAGCGGCGCGCGTTCTCGAACAGGTTCTGCAGGACGCGGCCGAGCTCGACGTCGTCGGCGAGCACGTTGGTCTCCGGCGCGACCTTCGACTGGATCCGGATCTGGCTCGGGTCGCGAAAAGCCGCCGCCTCGCGCGCGACGATCGGTGCGACGTCGACCGAGACGAGCTTGACGTCGCCCGGCCGGGCGTAGTCCATGAACTTGTCGATGATCGCGTCGAGCTGGTCGATGTCCATCGCCATGTTGCCCTTGGCCTCTTCGTCGTGGACGCTCATCTCGGCCTCCAGGCGCAGGCGAGACAGCGGCGTGCGCAGGTCGTGCGAGATGCCGGCGAGCATGACGGCGCGGTCCTGCTCGACCTTGGCGAGCTCGCGCGCCATCCGGTTGAAGCCCATGTTGACCTGGCGGATCTCGCTCGTCATCGTCGTCTCGTCGAGGCGCGAGTCGTATTCGCCCTCGCGGATCCGGCTCGCCGCGAAGGAGAGGTCCTTGAGCGGTCGGTTGATGAGGCGGGCGATGCCCGCCGAGCCCAGCACGGTGGCGAGGAGCGCGATCGAGACCCACAGGACGATCGTGCTCGTCGACATCGGCCCGACGCGGGTCGGATCGACCTTCAACCAGTACGAATCGCGCGCGATCGAGAACCCGACCCACAGGCCCGGCTCGCCGTTCATCGAGCTGGCGACGATCGCGTCGGGTCCGAGCTGATCGCGCAGCTCGCGCTCGATCACGCGCTGGAAGCGGTCGATCTCGAACGGCTCCCAGCGGTCGGCAGGCTCGCGCGGATTGAGCTTGACCGACTCGAGCGTCGACACGCTCTTGATGATTGCGATCCGGTTGATGCCGTCGGTGCCGAGCAGGGCCGCCCGCGTGAGGTTGACGAGGCTCGCGATCTGCTGCGCGGCCTGGATCGCGCGCGGCTCGAACTCGAGAGCGCGAAAGGTCTGCACCCAGGCGAAGACGCCGCTCGCGAGCAGCACGGCGAGCAGGAAGAACGTGCGCCAGAAGAGGCTCAGCTGGACGAATTTCTTCGCCAGCCGCGGCGGCGGCGGCTTCAGTCGCTCGGACAGCGGCCGCGACGACGACCGCTTGAGGGTTCGCGTCGCCACGCTAGTGCGCGGTCATCGTCGGATCAGGACGCGCCATCGGGAACGAACACGTAGCCGACGCCCCAGACCGTCTGGATGTAGCGCGGCTGGGTCGGGTCGGGCTCGATCATCTTGCGCAGGCGCGAGATCTGCACGTCGAGGCTGCGGTCGAAGGGCTCGAACTCCCGCCCGCGCGCGAGCTGGGCGAGCTTGTCGCGCGACAGCGGCTGGCGCGGATGACGCACCAGCGCCTTCAGCATCGAGAACTCGCCGGTCGTGAGGGCGATCTGCTCGCCGTCCTTGGTGAGACGGCGCAGCGCGAGGTCGAAGGAGAACGGCCCGAAGGTGACCGTGAGCGCGTCGAGCGCGGGCGCGCCGGGCGCCTCCATCGCGGGACGCCGGCGCAGCACGGCGTGGATGCGCGCGAGCAGCTCGCGCGGATTGAACGGCTTGGGCAGATAGTCGTCGGCGCCGACCTCGAGGCCGACGATGCGGTCGACGTCCTCGACCTTGGCGGTGAGCATGATGATGGGCGTCACGTCGTTGGCGGCACGCAGACGCCGGCAAATGGAGAGCCCGTCCTCGCCCGGCAGCATCAGGTCGAGGACGATCAGGTGGACCGTCTCGCGCGTCAGCAACCGGTTCAGCGCCTTGCCGTCTTCAGCCAGCAAAACCTCGAAGCCTTCCTGGGTCAGGTAGCGGCGCAGCAGGTCGCGAATGCGGGCATCATCGTCGACGACGACGATCCGGTCCGGGCGGGCGTTAGCGGCTGTATTCATCGCTTCCTCATTTGTAACAATGGCGATTCTGCGCGGCTTTGCGGACGATTCCGGGCGCGCTGACAAGCCGTTACAAAGCCCCCTTCAAGTTCCCGAGCAATCCATCATGAAGTCACCTCTTCGCGCCGTGGCCGGTGCCGCCTGGTTCTCCCTTCTCATCGCCGGAGTGCCGGCGAACGCCCAGAGCGCCGCGCCGATCGGCGTGCTCGGGCTGACGGCCAGCGCGAGCGTGGAGGTGACCAAGGATCTGCTTTCGGTCACCTTGTCGACGACCCGGGAGGGCAGCGACGCGAATACGGTCCAGGCGCAGCTCAAGCAGGCCCTCGATGCCGCTCTTGCCGAGGCGAAGAAGGCCGCGCGCCCCGGTCAGGTCGACGTGCAGACCGGCAACTTCTCGCTCTATCCGCGCTACTCCAACGGCTCGGGCACGGCCAGGCCGGCGATCACCGGCTGGCAAGGCTCGGCCGAGATCGTCGTCGAGGGCCACGACATGGCCGCGATCGGCCAGCTCACAGGCCGGATCACGACGATGACCATCGCGCGCGTCGGTTATCGCCTGTCGCGCGAGGCGAGCCGCAAGGTCGAGGACGACATCGCCGCCGAGGCGATCGTCGCGTTCCGGGCCAAGGCGGCGAGCTACGCCAGGCAGTTCGGCTACGGCGGCTTCGAGATCCGAGAGGTCAACCTCTCGACGAGCGAGCCGCAGAACGGACCGATGCCGATGATGCGGGTCCAGGCGATGAAGGCGCCGTCGGACGACGCGCTGTCGGTCGAGCCCGGCAAGGCGACCGTGACGGCGACCGTGAACGGCACGGTGCAGATGAAATGAGCGACACGCCGGACGAGCCGCGGCTTCGCCACGTCCAGTGCCTGGACGGGCGCGGGCTGCACCGGATGGCGTACTGGGACTGGGCGCGAACCGGCGATCGAGGTGCGGCACACGACCGCGTCCTGGTCTGCGTCCATGGCCTGTCCCGGCAGGGGCGTGACTTCGACACGCTGGCCCGCGCGCTTCGCGATGGCTGGCGAGTCGTGTGTCCCGACGTCGTCGGGCGCGGCGAATCGGATCGACTCGCCGATCCGGCGGGCTACCAGATCCAGGGCTACGTCGCCGACATGGTGACGCTCCTGGCACGGCTCGACGCGAAGTCGGTGCATTGGGTCGGCACGTCGATGGGCGGGTTGATCGGCATGGTGCTCGCGGCCTTGCCCGGCTCGCCGATCGAAAGCCTCGTCCTGAACGACATCGGCCCTGCGATCGATGCCGACGGAATTGCCCGCATCGCGGCCTACGTCGGCCAGCCGCTCACCTGGGCGAACGAGGACGACGCCGCCGCCTACCTGCTGACGATCTCGCAGGGTTTCGGCGTCCACAGCCGCGAGCAGTGGCTGGCGCTGACGCGGCCGATGCTGCGCCGGGACGGCGCGCGCTGGCGCCTGCACTACGACCCGGCGATCGCGGTCGCTCTGCGCGCCGTCACTCCGGCCGCCGCCGCCGCCGGCGAGGCCGCGCTCTGGGCCGCCTACGACACCGTTCGCTGCCCGACCCTGGTGCTGCGCGGCACCGATTCGGACGTGCTCTCGCCGGCGACGGCTGGCGCGATGCGCGAACGCGGTCCGCGCGCCGTGCTGCACGAGTTCGCCGGCGTCGGCCACGCGCCCATGCTGGTCGCGCCGGAGCAGATCGCGGTCGTGCGGGAGTTCCTTCAAGCGGGTCGCTGACGTGTCCCGGTCCAGGCCGCGATGAAGGCCGCCACGTCGGTCGCAGGCGAAGCGACGGCGCCCATCGTTCGGCTCCTCGACGAGGCGCCCGGCGTGCAGGCCGCGTCGCGCGTCGACGAGGTCGAGCGCGCCCGTGCCTTCGCCGAGCCGCTGCTCGCCGGTCGCGAGCTGCCGACAGGCGAGGGCGCGCTGGCCCACGGCGACGGCGTCGCCGCCATCCTCGAGTCGATCGGGGCCGCGCCGGTCCTGCGCGCGGCGGCGTATCTCGTCCATGCGGCCGACGCTCTCGGAAATCCCGATCAGGTGATCGGGTCGGCCTTCGGCGAATCGCAGGCCGAGCTGGTCGCCCATGCGCGCAAGCTGGGTGAACTGCAGCGGGCGGCCCAGGGCGCGCGCCTGGGCGACGCCGATCGCGCCCAGCAGGTCGAGCGCGTGAGGAAGATGCTGCTCGCCTTCTCGCGCGACCTGCGCGTCGTGCTGCTGCGGCTCGCCTCGAGGCTGCAGACGCTGCGCTTCCACGCCGCATCCAGGCGGCCGTGTCCGCACGAGCTCGCGGCCGAGTCGATGCAGGTCTTCGCGCCGCTCGCCAACCGGCTCGGCATCTGGCAGATCAAGTGGGAGATCGAGGACCTGGCGTTCCGGTTCCTCGACCCCGACGCCTATCGCTCGATCGCCGCCACCCTCGACGAGCGCCGCGCCGATCGCGAGGCACGCGTCGTGGCGATGCGCGAGAGTTTGGGCGCCGATCTGCGCGGCCGCGGCATCGCGGTCGAGGTGCAGGGCCGGCCCAAGCACCTCTACAGCATCTGGAAGAAGATGAGCAGGAAGGGCCTGGGCTTCGACCGGGTGCTCGACGTGATCGCGCTGCGCGTCATCGTCGCCGACGTCGCCACCTGCTATGCCGTGCTCGGCCGCGTCCACGAACGCTTCGAGGTGATTCCGGGCGAACTCGACGACTACATCGCCCGGCCGAAGCCGAACGGCTATCGCTCGCTGCACACCGTCGTGCGCGACGATGACGGCGGTGCGGTGGAGATCCAGATCCGCACCGCCGAGATGCACGAGCATGCCGAGTACGGCGTCTCGGCGCACTGGGCCTACAAGGAAGCGGCGACAGCGGCCTCGGTCGCGGCCGCCGGTGCCTTCGAGGCTGGCGTGGCGCAGGCGCGGCTCGTCGTGTTGCGCCAGCTGCTGGCCTGGGAGCGCGATCTCGCGGGCGCCGACGACGACGGCACGACCGAGCCGAGAGCGGCCCATGCATCGAAGGCGGGCAAGACGCTCTTCGACGAACGCATCTACGTCTTCACGCCGCAGGCGACGGTGGTCGAGCTGTCGGCCGGCGCGACGCCGATCGACTTCGCCTATGCCGTCCATACCGACCTCGGCCATCGCTGCCGCGGTGCGCGCGTCGACGGCGCCATGGTGCCGCTCAACACGCCGCTGAGAAACGGCCAGACCGTCGAGATCACGGCGATCAAGAGCGGCGGACCGTCGCTCGACTGGCTCAACGCCGAGCTCGGCTACGTGCAGAGCGCGCGCTCGAGGGCCAAGGTCCGCGCCTGGTTCAACGCGCAGGCGCAGGCGGCGACGATCGCGCGCGGTCGCGAAGCGGTGGAAAAGCTCCTCCAGCGCGAAGGCCGCACCGCGCTCAAGCACGCCGAGCTGGCGACGCGGCTCGGCTTTCGAAGCGGGGACGCGCTGTTCGAGGTCGTCGGCAAGGACGAGCTTTCCCTGAAGAGCATCGAGACGCTACTGCGTCCGGAGGCGCCTGCGAAGGGCGACGCCGACGCGATCGCCTTTCGACCGTCGCGCTCGCGTGCGGGCGAAGGCGGCGTGCTCGTCGTCGGCGTCGGCTCGCTGCTGACCAGTCTCGCGAAGTGCTGCCGGCCGGCGCCGCCCGACGCCATCGCCGGCTACGTGACGCGCGGCAAGGGCGTCGCCGTCCATCGTGCCGGCTGCAGCAACCTGCGCGAGCTGGTGGCGCGCGCTGGCGAGCGCGTCATCGAGGTCGAGTGGGGCGGCGGCGACACCAGTCGGCCGGCTCCGCTCTATCCGGTCGACCTCAGTGTCGAGGCGAGCGACCGCCCCGGGCTGCTTCGGGACATCTCGGAAGTGCTCGCCAAGGAGAAGATCAACGTCACCGGCGTGCGTTCGCAGTCGGTGCGCGACGGCGGCGCGGAGACGGCCTTCATGACGTTCACCATCGAGGTCGCCGAGGCGACCCGGCTCGCGCCGGCGCTCGCGCTCGTGCGTGGCGTGGCCGGCGTGCGTTCGGCGCGACGACGCTGAGTGCGCCTTCGCGAGGGCGGCTCAGCGCACCGGAATCGGCGTCGCCCGATCGACCGGCACGGCCGTGACGCTGTTCTGCGGCGAGCCGTCGATGAGCCGGTCGGAGTAGGTGAGGTAGACCAGGGTGTTGCGCTTGCGGTCGACCATGCGGACGACGCGCAGTCGCTTGAACACGAGCGAGATGCGCTCGCTGAACATCTCCTCGCTCGCGCCAAGCGCCTTGGCGGGGAACGAGATCGGCCCGACCTGGCGGCAGGCGATCGACGCTTCGGCCTTGTCTTCGGCCAAGCCGAGCGCGCCGCTGATGCCGCCCGTCTTGGCGCGCGAGACATAGCAGGTGACGCCCGTCACCTTCGGATCGTCGTAGGCGTCGACGACGATCTTGTGATCGGGGCCGATGAGCTTGAATGCCGTATCGACGTCGCCGATCGGCTCGGCGTGCGAGGCCACCACCGTCGACAGCAGCGCGACGGCGCCCAGGGCAGTTCTCGGAGTCATTGCAGGCCTCTCGGTCAGTGATCGCCGGATCAGGCGGGAATGCAGCCTACCCGCAAGCCGCATGGGAGCACGCTGCTATAGTGCGGCCCTTCGCAGGCGCGTAGCTCAGCTGGTTAGAGCACCACCTTGACATGGTGGGGGTCGTTGGTTCGAGTCCAATCGCGCCTACCAGGAAAACCAGCGAAATCAGGCACTTAGCGGAAACGCTAAGTGCCTTTTTTTTGGGCAGTACGCGAAAAGTGCCGGAGATGGCCTCTAGGCCAGGCCCGGGTCTATCAAGGGGAAGCCGTGAACCTGAGACTGATTCGTCCCGCGCCGGCCAGGCCATTCGACGACGTCGGCCCGGAACAGATTGCTCGCTACCTGCTGGTCGCGTTCCTCATCGCCGTGACGGCGTTCCAGCTGGAATGGGTATGGTGGCTGCGCGTCATCGCGTTCGGTGCGATCGGCTTCGGCTTGGCCGACTACGGGCCCAAGCCGAAGCGCCGAAGGACAGCACGCGTCGGCGTGGCCATGCTTGCCCTTGCCGCCGTGGGTCTAGTGGGGTCGAAGTACTTCTCGTACGTCATGAACGAGCGATCCGCGAAGATCATGCAAACGTCCGGACCGATGCCGCCGCTTCTCGCGCAGGAACAAAGGGAACTCAAGTGCGGCGACGACTGGCCGGTGTGTAGCCAGCGCGACTACGCCGCGGCGCTGCAGCACCGCACGACTTGGCTTGTGAACAACGGGATCGCGCTTGATTCGAACGACACCTTGACCCAATGGGTGACGAGCGAAATCGGACCTGAGAAAACTCGGGCCGCCATCGCACGCGGACGCGCAGCGGCAGACGCCCGGCCCTGAGTCGGCCTCGACGTCGGCCTCAGATCGAGGTCGGCCTCAGAGATAGTACGCAAGCAGGTAGCCGAGCAGGACCACGAGTACCCAGAGCGCCATGCTGCGCGTTGCGGGAATGCCGGGAGCCCGGCCTGACGGATCGAACTGGCGCGCGAGCGCGAGCACGGTGCGGGAGCGCCAGTGGGCGGCGGCGCTTGCGCCTGCGTCCTGTGCACGGGCGATGACCCGCCCGATTGCAGTGGCGAAAGAAGGGAGCAGCCGCCGGTAGAGCCAGTCGGTGTCGAGCGTGATCGTCGCCGTCCGCTTCAGCAGCGGGAGCAGAACGAAGAAGGCGAGGCCGGAGAAGAGCAGGAGCTGCAGCTGGCTCAACACGTGCGAGGTCGAATACGGCTGGTAGTGCACGGCGTACGGCAGCATGCGGTAGAGCGGCTCGGGCCAGATGCCGAGGCCGATGCAGAGGGCCGAGAAGGCGATCATGGCCCAGCGCATGCTGGCCGGCGGATCGGGCGGCCGCAGGCCCGAGTCCTTCTGGAAGAACACGAACCACGGGAACTTGATGCCGGCGTGCAGGAACACGCCGGCCGATCCTGCGGTCAGCAGCAACCAGACCGTGAACAGCTGCGAATCCGCCGCGGCCTGCGAGATCATCGACTTCGAGATGAAGCCGGAGGTCAGCGGGAAGGCCGAGATGGCGAGCGCGCCGATCGTGCCGCAGAGGGTGGTGAGCGGCATGCTGTGGAAGAGGCCACCGAGCTCGGAGCACTTCGTGCGGCCTGTCTGGTACATCACCGAGCCGGCCGACATCAGCAGCAGCCCCTTGTAGATGATGTGGGCGAAGGCGTGCGCGGCTGCGCCGTTGAGCGCCATCTCGCTGCCGATGCCGATGCCCACGAGCATGAACCCGACCTGATTGACGATCGAGTAGGCCAGGATGCGGCGCATGTCGTTTTCGAGCAGCGCGTAGACGATGCCGTACATCGCCATGAAGAGGCCGACCCAGACGAGCAGCTCGGTGCCCGGGAAGCTGCGGATGAGCGCATAGACCGCGGCCTTGGTGGTGAAGGCCGACAGGAACACCGTGCCGCTCCATGAGGCTTCGGGGTAGGCGTCGGGCAGCCAGGCAGAAAGCGGCGGTGCGGCCGCGTTGACGAGGAAGCCGGCAAGCATCATCCAGTGCGCCGGGGAGTCGGCGGCGATGCGAACGAACTCGATGCTGCCGGTCTGTGCGACGTGGCCGGCAATGCCCGCAAACAGCACCGCCCCGCCGAGCAGGTGAATCATCGCGTAGCGCATGGCGGCACGCTCCGCGGCCGGGGTCGCGCGGCTCCAGAGCACGAGGGTCGACGCGATCGCCATGCCTTCCCAGAACGCGAACATCGTGAACAGGTCGCCGGCGAGGGCCACGCCCATGGCCGCGCCGGCATAGACGAAGGCCGCCGGCACTTCGAGCCGGCTCTTCTGGCCGAGAGCGTAGAGGCCGCCTCCGGCCGCCATCATCGCGAAGATGGTCGCGAACAGGCGGCCGAGCCGATCGCCACGCAGGGGCGTGAGCGTGTGCCCGAGGAACTGGATCTGCCAGGAGGCATCGGGCAGCTGCCAGACGAGCGCCAGTGCCAGCAACGGCAGGCCGACCTGGAAGACGCTGCGCGCGCGACCGCGCAGCGCGGCCAGCGCGAAGGCGCCGCCGAGCAGCACCAGGCCGGGATGGAGCGGCCACTCAGTCATCGTGCTCGGCGTAGTAGTCGTCGCGCCGCTTGAGCAGGAGGCCGAGCGTGCCTGCCACGACGATCATTGCCGCGCACGACAGGAAGCCGAACCAGGCGTTGAAGGCGAACAGCGACTCGACTGCGAATGCCGCATGCAGGTGCACGCCCAGCTCGGCCAGGACGGTGAGCCCCAGCACGGCGAGAAAGCCGCGCCAGAGTCGCTTGACGTTCTTCGGCCTGTCGAGCCAGCTGCTGCGGTCGTCGTCGTTCATGTCATCGCGCCGCGGCGGCGACCTGCTGGGCCAGCGCGAGCGGCAGGCCGGGAAGGAAGAAGAGCAGCACGGTGACCGCGGCCGTCGCGACCAGCGCGGTCACCATCGGCAGCGGCGCCTCGCCATGCGCGGCCTGCGCGTGCGCAGCCGGGGCGACGAAGAAGGCCCGGTACACGATGGGCAGGAAATAGCCGGCGTTGAGCAGCGTGCTGACGACGATCACCGCGACGGCCAGCCACTGCGACGCGGCCATCGCCCCCGAGAGCATGTACCACTTGGAAATGAAGCCGGCCGTCGGCGGCAGGCCGATGAGGGAGATCGAGGCGACCGCGAAGGCGCCCATGGTCCAGGGCATGGCCCGGCCGATGCCGTCCAGCTCGCTCACGTCGCTCTTGTGGGCCGCGGTGTGGATCGCGCCGGCGGCGAAGAAGAGGGTGATCTTGCCGAAGGCGTGCGCTGCGATGTGCAGCACCGCGCCTACGATCGAGAGAGGCGCCAGGATGGCCGTGGCGAGGACGATGTACGAGAGCTGGCTGACGGTCGAGTAGGCGAGGCGCCGCTTCAGGTTGTCGGCGTTGAGCGCGACCACGGAGGCGGCGATGATGGTGAAGCCCGACACCCCGATGAGCCAATCGGTCGCACCGGCGGCGGCGAGCGGTGCGACCCCGAACACGTAGACGACCACCTTGACGATGCTGAACACGCCCGCCTTGACCACCGCGACGGCGTGCAGCAATGCCGACACCGGCGTCGGCGCGACCATCGCAGCCGGCAGCCAGCGGTGCACCGGCATCAGCGCCGCCTTGCCGATCCCGAAGGCGAAGAGGGCGAGCAGGCCGGCGAGCGCCCCGGCCGGTAGCTTGCCTGCGAGGATCCCGCCGGCCACGAACTCGGTGGTGCCGGCGACATGCCAGGTATAGATGATCGCGGGCAGCAGGAAGACGATCGACGTGCCCATCAGCATCATCAGATAGGTCCTGCCGCCGCGCCGCGCCTCGGGCGTGCCGCTGTGCGTCACGAGCGGGTAGGTCACGAGCGTGAGCAGCTCGTAGAACAGGAAGAGCGTCAGCAGGTTGGCTGAGCACGCGATGCCCATCGTCGCTGCCAGCGCGAGCGCGAAGCAGACGTGGAAGCGTGTCTGGCCGGCCTCTTTGTTCGCCCGCACGTAACCGATGGCGTAGAGCGAGTTCACGGTCCACAGGGTCGACGCGACGAGTGCGAAGAGCATGCCGAGCGGCTCGATGCGCAACGCGATCGACAGGCCCGGAAGCATCTCGAGCAAGGTGAGGCCCGGGCGCTCGCCGTCCAGCACGCCAGGCACCATCGTGGCGACCGTGGCGAGGAGGGCGACCGACGCCAGCATCACCACGGCGTCGCGCCACGCCGGGAGGCGGTCGAGGGCGAAGATGAGAAGGGCGCCGGCCAGCGGCACGGTCAGCGCTGCGACGACGTGGCCGGTCGCGATCATCGGCGCGGCCCCTGCATGAGAAGCTCGGCAGCCGCGCGCGCCGAGCCGACCGTGAACTCCGTCTGCACTCCGAAATAGACGACGGCCGTCACCAGAAGCAGCGCGGGCGCGAGCAATGTCCACGGCGCCTCACGCGTGCCTGCGTGCTCGGGCGCGGGTTCGCGCAGGTAGGCCATCTCGACGAAGCGCCAGACGTAGGCGATCGCGAGCACCGACGAGCCGAGGATCAGGAAGACGACCCACCAGCGGCCCTGCTCGAGCGCCGCGAGCACCAGGTACCACTTGCTCACGAATCCGGCCGTGCCGGGCACGCCGATGAGGGAAAGGCCGCAGACGACGATGGCCAGGCTGGTGATCGGCATCCGC
>JBDTJD010000394.1:0-3028 GCA_039935975.1 Caldimonas sp. | reverse complement strand
GACAGCGCCGGGGCGTCCGCGGCGCGATCGGGAGGGGTGGTCATTGGTTAATCCTAGTAAACAAGGTCGGAGGCTCCCATAGGGACCTTCCCAGCCAACCGTTCTTCAGGGAAAACCTCTAGCGACGAGCCAGGAATGATTAATACAGTGAACTAAGTCGAGATGACATGGCCCGGCGATATGCGCTGGGATCGGTGCTCGGGCGCGAGCGGGATCGCGTCATTGGAGAAGCGGATCGGGTCGCTCGGATCGTCGGCGTGGCGTGCCGCGCGGCGCCGAGGCGTACCGTCATGCTCTCGTTGGCGGCCGCAGAGCGCTGCGACCGCTCGCCTGCCCACGCCCCGGTGGAAAGAAACGCCCATGAATACCGACGCTCTCATCGCCATCGACACCCACACCCACCTCGAGGTGTCGTGCCGCAACCCGTTCGACAACTACGGCGAGGAGTACGACCGCGCCGCCGACAAGTACTTCCGCTCGAGCAAGCGGCCGACGATGCAGGAGACGATCGACTTCTACCGCGCCATGAAGATCGGCTTCGTCAACTTCACCGTCGACGCAGAGACGCAGATGGGCCGCCGAAGAATTCCCAACGAGGAGATCGCCGAAGCGGCGCTCGCCAATCCGGACATCATGATCGCCTTCGGCTCGATCGATCCGCACAAGGGAAAGATGGGCGGGCGCGAAGCGCGCAAGCTGGTCGAGGAGTACGGCGTCAGGGGATTCAAGTTCCACCCGACGGTGCAGGGCTTCGACGTCACCGACAAGATGGCGTGGCCGATCTACGAGGTCATCGCCGAGCACAAGCTGCCCGCCGTCTTCCACAGCGGCCACTCGGGCATCGGCTCGGGCATGCGCTGCGGCGGCGGATTGCGGCTGCAGAACTCGAATCCGATGCTGCTCGAGGACGTCGCGATCGCCTTCCCCGACATGCAGATCGTGGTCGCCCATCCGTCGTGGCCGTGGCAGGACGAGGCCATCTCGCTCGCCATGCACAAGCCCAACATCTGGATCGACCTGTCGGGCTGGAGCCCGAAGTACTTCCCGCCTCAGCTCGTGCAGTACGCGAACACGCTGCTGAAGGACCGCATCCTCTTCGGCAGCGACTTCCCGCTCATCACGCCCGACCGCTGGCTGAAGGACTTCGAGGACGCCGGCTTCAAGGACGCGGTCAAGCCGCTGATCCTGAAGGAGAACGCGATGCGGCTGCTCGGTCTCGGCGCGGCGGCAAGCGCCGCGCCGGCCGCGAACGTCAGGGCTTGACGGTCAGCTTGTTGTCGACCGACTTCACACCGTCGACGCCTTTGGCGATGGTCGTCGCCTTGTCGGAGTGGCTGGCGGTGTCGGCCGTGCCGTTCAACGACACGATGCCGTTGTGGGTGTCGACGTCGATCTGCAGGCCCTTGACATCCGTGTCGGCCAGCAGAAGCGACTTCACCTTGCCGGTGATCAGCGCGTCGCCGGCGGCGTCGCCGGCCTTGTCGATGGCACTGGCCGTCGCGTCCATGGCGTTGGACGCGGCTTGAGACGGCGCGACCGTGGTGGTCGATGTCGTCGTCGAGGTGCTGGCCGCCGGCACGTCGGTCACGGTCGTGGTCTTCTTCTCGCATCCCGAGAGAAGCGCGACCGCAGCGACGAGGGCGACGACGGCGAGAGGGGTCTTGTTGGCTTTCATCTTGTCTCCATGCACGCCGCTCGAATGGGCGCGAAGGGGAATTGTCGGCATGCCTTGAACGGAAAACCTCGAAGACCGAGCGATCACGCCGCCGGCCGACAGCGTGATGGGGAGCTGTCCGACGCGGCCGCTGCGCCGACGCCACACTTCGCCGACGCGAATCGCCGGCCCGACCCGGCCACGCTCGTGCCGCAACTCAGGAACGGTCGAGACGGGCCGCCCAGGCGCGCTGGCGCAGTTCCGGGCTCACGCGGTAGCGCTCACCGCGATAGTGGGCGTCGAGCCGGTCGAGCAGGGCGGCGATCGCGCCGGCGTTCCACGCCGCGAGCCACTCGAACGGGCCGGCCGGGTAGTTGAGGCCGAGCTTCATCGCGAGATCGGCGCCCTCGGCCGTGCACACGCCCTGCTGGACCGCGTCGCAGGCCTCGTTGACGAGCATCGCGATCGTCCGCGCGACGATCAGGCCGGGCGCATCGCCGATCGGGCACGGTTGCCAGCCGACGATGCGCAACCACCGCTCGGCTTCGCTGCGCCAGGCCGGCGATGCGCTCGCGGAGACCGAGCACGCGAGCATCGTGCCGGGCGCCCCGCCGCCGGGTGCGACGGCGAGGTCGAACAGCGCCAGCTGGCGCACGCCTTCCTCGGCGGCGACCTGGCTGGCGGCGCGGCCGTCGGTGAGGCGCAGCTGGCCGTTGGCGGTCTGCAGTCCGCTCCAGCGGCTCGACGGGTCCGACTCGAAGCGCAGGCCGGCGGCCGTGAACGCGGCCGACCACCGGTCGACGGCCGGGCCCGCGCCGTGCAGGGCGACCATCGCGCCGGCAGGCACGTCGGGCACGGCAAAGTGCGGTGACGGCGCTGCCGCCGGCGCCGCGGGGTAGCTGAAGAAGCCGCGCCCGCTCTTGCGCCCGAGCAGGCCGCCGTCGACCCGCTCGCGCTGGACCAGCGACGGCACGTAGCGCCTGTCGCCGAAATTGGCCGCGAAGACCGACTCGGTGACGGCGAAGTTGGTGTCGTGGCCGATCAGGTCCATCAGCTCGCACGGCCCCATGCGAAATCCCGCGCCGCGCAGGCAGGCGTCGATCGCCGCCGGCTCGGCGAGCTGCTCGTGCAGCAGCGCCAACGTCTCGGCGTAGTAGGGCCGGGCGATGCGGTTGACGATGAAGCCGGGCGTCGAGCGCGCATGCACCGGCGTCTTGCCCCAGCGCCTGGCGAGCTCGAAGATCGCGGTCGCGACGTCGGGATCGGTCTGCAAGCCGGAGACGACCTCGACCAGCTTCATCAGCGGCACCGGGTTGAAGAAGTGCATGCCGACGAGACGGCCCGGTCGCTCCAGGCCGTTGGCCAGTGCAGTGA
>JBDTJD010000393.1:0-4030 GCA_039935975.1 Caldimonas sp. | reverse complement strand
GAGAGGATCCACTGCAGCACGAGCGTGAGCACGGCGCAGACGACGATGATGAAGAGCCGGTACTTGCCGATCCCGACGGCCTCGATCGGCAGGCGTCCCTGCAGCCAGTCGGGCAGCTGGATGTTCTGCTGCATCGAGCCGACCACGTAGTCGACCGCCGTGACGGCCATGAACACGAGACCGATCGAGAACAGCACCTGGTCGAGATGAGGCCGGGCGTACATCGGCCGGTAGAGCGTGCGCTCGAGCACCGCCCCGATGAGCGCGGTGCCGAGGAAGGCGATCGGCAGGCAAAGCAGGAACGGAACGCCGGCGCGGTTCATCAGCAGCACCGTGATGTAGCCGCCGGCCATCGCGAAGGCGCCATGCGCCAGGTTGATGAAGTTCATCAGCCCGAGCGTCACCGCCAGCCCGACGGCCAGGATGAAAAGCAGCATGCCGTAGGCGATGCCGTCGAAGAGCAGGGTCAGCATGAGTCGGACGAGGCGTGCGCGCCGGATTCTCGTACATCGTCCGGGTGCGGACCGGACGGTCCCTATGATGGCGAGCCGTCGCGAGTGCTGCCTGCGCTCGACGCGCCATAGCCCGGACATGCGTGCAGATGCAGACATCGGTTCGACGCCGGCCGCGACATCGCTGACGGAAAGCGAGGCGCGCTACCGGGCGGCGCTCAAGGCCGGCCGGATGGGCTCCTGGGAGACCGACTTCGAGGCCGGGACGCGCACCTGGTCCGAGGAAGGCATGGCGCTCTTCGGGCTCGCCCTGCCCGACGGGAGGGGGCAGATCGGCGGCGACGACGACGAGTACGAGCGGGCTTTGCACCCCGACGATCGCCACCTGGTCGAAGCCTTCCATCGCCGCGCGGAGAAGGAGGACTCATTCGCCGCCGACTACCGCATCATCCGGCCCGACGGCGCCGTCCTCTGGCTGTCGGGGCGTGGCCTGGTCGTCGCGCGCGGGCCCGACGGCCGGGCGCAGCGGATGGTCAGCATCATGGCCGACGTCAGCGAACGCCGACAGGCCGAGGAGCATCTCGGCATCGAGCGCGAGCGGCTCGCGCTGGCGCTCGAGGTCGGCCAGATGGGCGCCTACGACCTCGACATCCGACGCGACGAGCTGTGGTGGTCGCCGCAGACCTACGCCATCTTCGGCGTCGACCCCGCCACGTTCACGCCGACGCGGGAGACAGTGATCGTTCTCGTCCATCCCGACGACCGCGCCGGCTTCCTGCAGCAGCGCGCCGAGGCGATCGAGCGCCGCCAGCCGTTCGTGGCCGAGCTGCGCATCCTGCGCGCCGACGGCAGCGTGGCCTGGATCGCGCATCGCGGCCACACGGCGTACTACGACGCGGGCCGGCCGGTGCGCCATTTCGGCATCACCATGGACATCGGCGATCGCAAGGCCGCCGAGGCGGAGCTGCGCGAGGTCGATCGTCGCAAGGACGACTTCATCGCCACGCTCGCGCACGAGCTGCGCAATCCGCTGGCGCCGATCAGGAATGCCGTGAGCCTGCTGCGCAGGAGCCCGGTCGAAGATCCGCAAGTGACCTGGTGCCGCGACGTGATCGACCGGCAGGTGACGCAGATGACGCACCTCCTCGAAGACCTGCTCGACGTCTCGCGCATGGCCCGCGGCCAGCTCCAGCTGCGCCTCGAGACGCTCGCGATCGCGACGGTGATCGAGCGCGCTGTCGAAATCGCGCGGCCGGCGATCGACGCGGGTGGCCATCGGCTCGTGCTCGCCGAGCCCGCCGAGCCGCTGCTCGTGCGCGGCGACCTCACCCGGCTGGCGCAGGTCTTCTCCAACCTGCTCATCAACGCGGCCAAGTACAGCCGCGAGTGCGGCACGATCACCGTGCTGACGGAAGCGTGCGGCAACGATGTCGTGGTGCGCGTCGTCGACACCGGCATCGGCCTTCGTCCGGAGCAGATGCCGCAGATCTTCGAGATGTTCGGCCAGCTGGCCGCGGCCATCGACCGTTCGCAGGGCGGTCTGGGCATCGGCTTGTCGCTGGCGCGGCGCCTGATCGAGATGCACGGCGGCGCGATCGCGGCCAAGAGCGACGGGCCGGGACGGGGCAGCGAGTTCTCGGTCCGGCTGCCGCTCGCGCCGCGGGCGGCCGACGAGCCGGCGCTTGCGGAGAGCCCGTCGGCCACCACCGGGCCGGCCTGGCGCATCCTGATTGCCGACGACCTGCGCGAGAGCGCCGACACCCTGGCGATGTTGTTCGAGACGCTGGGTCATTCGGTGCGCGTCGCGTACGACGGCGAGGAGGCGCTCGCGCTTGCCGAGAGCTTTCTTCCCGAGATCGTCATGCTCGACCTGGGCATGCCCAAGCTCAACGGCTACGCGGTGTGCCAGCGACTGCGCGCGACCGCGTGGGGACGCCACGCGACGATCGTCGCCCAGACCGGCTGGGGCCAGGGCGAGGACCGCCGGCGCACCCGGGAGGCAGGCTTCGACCACCACGTCGTCAAGCCGATCGACATCGACCGCCTGATGGCGCTGCTGCGCACGTCGCGCGCGATCCCCGCCACGGAGCCCCAGGAGTGAAGCCATGACGTCGGAAACCCAGGCCGCGGACGATCCCGCCTCGAAGACCGAGATCGACGTCCACGACAAGGCTTCCATCGATCGCTGGACGCGCGCCCTCGGCGTCACCGACGAGGCGTTGATGAAAGCGGTGCAGGTCGTCGGCACACGCATCGACCGGATCAAGGACTACCTCGGCGCGGGGCGGGCGGCCGAGCAGTCAGACGGCTGAGCGCGCCGCGCGCCGCGCGTCGGTGGGGCGCCGTCAGCCAGCCGGCGCCGCCCCCTGGCGATCGTGGCCGCCGACGATGCGGTCGAGTGGCCGGTTCATGACGAAAAGGAGGAGGCCGGCGCCGACGCCGATCGCCGCGAGCATGAGGAAGTATTCGGAGTGCGGCATCTTCTCGTAGAAGGTGCCGAGGTAGCCGGTCATGTAGTTGCCGACGAAGCTCGACAGATACCACACGCCCATCATCATCGAGACCATCCGCGCCGGCGCAACCTTGGTGACGAACGACAGGCCGACCGGCGACAGGTAGATCTCGCCGACCGTGAAGATCGCGCTGGTCAGCACGAGCCACAGCACGCTGCTCTGCGCTCCCGGCGACATGCCGCTCGATGCCACGATCAGCACCAGAAAGCCGAGGCCCAGGACGACGCAGCCGATCCCCATCTTGGTGAGACTTGTCGGCTCCTTGCCGCGCCGCGCCTGCGCCGCCCACACGAGGTTGAGGAGCGGCACGACGATCCAGATCATGAAGGGGTTGAACGACTGGTACCAGGTCGACGGGATCGTGAAGCCGAAGACGCTCGGCCAGCGCGTGCTCTGGTCGGCCCAGAGCTGCAACGTGTTGCCCTGCTGCTCGTAGACGGCCCAGAACGCGGCGGTGACGCAGCACGCCGCGCAGATCGCCATCACGCGCGGCCGCTCGTCGCGCGGCAGGCGCACCATCCAGGCAATGCACGACCCGACGACGAGCAGGGCGAGCACGATCGGCACGAAGGGCGGCAGCGTCAGCAGCCAGAGCAGCACAAGAATCCCGAGCGGCACGCCGACGACGAACGCGGCGACGCCGAGCACGGGTGTCGTCGGCGAGGTCGTCGGCACCGGTTCGATCGGCAGCTTGTCCTGGTTCGACACGTAGATCACGAGGCCGAGGACCATGCCGACTCCGGCCGCCGCGAAGCCCCAGTGCCAGCCGACGACCTGGCCGAGCGTGCCGCAGATCAGGGGCGCGAGGAAGGCGCCGAGGTTGACGCCGACGTAGAAGATCGAATACGCCCGGTCGCGGCGCGGATCGCCCGGCGCATAGAGACCGCCGACCTGGGTCGAGATGTTCGGCTTGAAGCAGCCGTTGCCGAGAATGAGCACCATCAGCGCGACGAAGAAGAGCGATTCGCTGGCCATCAGGAAGTGGCCGATCGCCATCAGCACGGCGCCGACGATCACCGACTTGCGCCGACCGAGCAGCCGGTCGGCAAGCAGGCCGCCGAAGAA
>JBDTJD010000392.1:0-9336 GCA_039935975.1 Caldimonas sp. | reverse complement strand
GAAGGTCGAAGTCGTTGAAGGGCGAGCGCATCTTCATCGGCCGGAACGCGGTGCGCCATCGCTCCCAGGAGCGTGGCGAGCGGCGGCACCGCAAGGCGCGCGGCGCGCTACCGCAGCGTTGCCCGCGATGGACGCACTGCATCGCCCGATCGATACTTCGCGCTCCAACGCACACGCATGAGCACGACCCAGGACCTCGTCAACATCCTCAAGGCGGAGCTGCGCGCGGCCGGCATCACGTATGCGGATCTCGCCGATGCGCTCGGCATGTCGGAGTCGAGCGTCAAGCGCGTCTTCGCCAAGTCGGACATGCCGCTCTCGCGCATCGACGAGATGCTGCGCGTGCTGAAGATGGACTTTGCCGAGCTGGCGCGCAAGGTCGCCGACGCGCAGCCGCTCAGCCGCCAGCTCACGGTCGAGCAGGAGGCGGCGGTCGTTGCCGATCGCCGCCTGCTTCTTCTCGCGATCTGCTGTCTCAGCCAGTGGACTTTCGAGGCGATGACGCGCGACTACCTGTTCACCGACGCGGAGTGCATCCGGTACCTGACGAAGCTCGACCGCCTCGGCATCATCGAGCTGCGGCCGCTCAACCGATATCGGCTGAAGGTGGCGAAGGGCTTTCGCTGGCTGCCGCACGGGCCGGTGATGACCTACTTCCGCGAGCACGTCGCCGCCGACTACCTGAGCGGTGGCTTCGACGGCGAGGGCGAGACGATCATGCTCGTGCACGGCGAGATCGCGCCGAGCATGGCCAAGGGCCTGGTCGAGCGTCTGCAGCGCGTCGGCCAGGACTTCGCACAGGCCCACGTTGCCGAGCTGCGCATGCCCGACGAGCAGCGCACGCCTTACACGCTGCTGGTCGGCATGCGCACGTGGCTGTTCGCCGCGTTCCGCGACCTCAAGCGGATCCCGCCGCCGTAGCGGCGACCGACCGCGCGGTCAGGCGTCGACGCGGTCCATCGCGAAGTTCGCGCCGTCGTACTGGCCGAGCACGTCGACCAGATAGGGCAGCGTCGCCGTGAGCGGAGCGGCCAGGGTGTGCGGCGGATTGAAGACGAAGACGCCGCTGCCCGCCAGGCCGAAGCCCTGCGCATCGGGCACCTGCACCGTGAGCCGCACGTGCAGCCAGCCCTTGGGCGCGAGCGCGGTCAGCCGCCGTGGCAGCTCGGCCGCCTCGACCTTGCTGACCTGCGGATACCAGACCATGTAGACGCCTTCGGCGAATCGGCCGATCGCCTCTCGCACGGTGCCGACGACCCGGGCGTAGTCGGCGTTGCCTTCGTAGCTCGGATCGATCAGCACCGCGCCCCGGCGCGAGGGCGGCGGCACCTGGGTGCGCAGGCCCTCGAAGCCGTCGCCGTCGTAGACCGTCGCGCGCCGGTTGCCGTCGAGGGTCGAGCGCAGGATCTTCTGCTCGGTCGGATGGAGCTCGAAGACGCGCAGCTCGTCCTGCGGGCGGAGCAGCATCTGCGCGATCGACGGCGAGCCGGGATACTGGGTGAGCACCCCGTCGGGGTTGAACTCGCGCACCAGCGCGACGTAGTCGGCGAGCGGCGCGGGCAGGTCGTCGCGGGTCCACAGGCGCGCCACGCCGCGCTCGTACTCGCCCTTCTTCTGCGCGTAGCGACCCTCGAGCGAGTAGCCGCCCGCCCCGGCATGGGTGTCGACGAAGCGGTAGGCCTTCGGCTTGGCATTGAGGTGCCTCAGCACCAGCATCAGGACGAGGTGCTTGAGCACGTCGGCATGGTTGCCGGCGTGGAAGGCGTGTCGATAGGCCAGCATTCAGGCGGCCCTCGTCGTGCGGGCGCGGAACAGCTCGGCGATGCCGACCTCGCGCGCCCCGGGAACGATCGTGAACGACTCGCCCGCCGCGATCGTCCCCGGCTCGCGCACCGCCAGATAGAAGCCGCACCAGCCGCTTTGCGCCATCAGCTTGCCGGCGTGCTTGAAGCCCAGCGCGGCGTTGAGCTTGAAGCACGGATAGCGCGGCTCGCTGACCGCCAGGGCACAGTGCGGAAAGCGCAGGACGTCGCCGATCCAGACCTGGCTCTCGACGAGACCGTCGAGCGTGAGGTTCTCGCCGATCGATCCCGGCGCCAGCGGCTCGTCCCAGAGCGACAGGCCGGCCTGCGACCGCACCGTCCGCCAGAACGGGTAATGCTCGCCCGGGTAGGCGTAGACCGCCTTGCTCCGGCCGCCGTGCACCGACAGGTCGGCCTGCTCGTCGCCTCCGAGGCCGAGCGGCAGGACGGCGACGCGGCCTTCGACGGCGCGCTTGGCGATGGCCGTCATCACCTTGCGGCCGTTGATCGCGACCGGCGTTGCGCGTGCCACGTTGACGCTGCGAATCGTTCCCGAGAGCGCCATGGCCACCGTCGCTCAGGCTGGCCGGTAGCCGGCGTGGGCGGCGACGACGGCGCGCCCACGGCCGCCGGCGATCCAGGCGATGAAGATCTTGCCGGCCGGATGACTGACCCGGAACGAGCGCATCGCATGGACCGACTCCGCCAGCAGCGGGTCGCCCTCGACCAGGACCGCCAGCGGCGGCCCGCCCTGGCGCGCCCACGCGGCCCGTTCGACCACGGCGTAGGCGCCGCGCGCCCGGGCCTGGGCGACCAGCGACCCGCCGGGCGCGGCGTTCGCATACCAGGGCGCGAGCGGGGCGATGTGCGCGTCGCGCCACAAGGCCTGCTCGGCGACATGAGCGCCGGAGCCGTCGCCGGCGGAGAGGAAGACGAGGCTGGCGGGGTCGGCCTGGGCCTGGTTGTGGATGCGATCGAGCGCCTCGACGCCGCTGCGGCCGGGAGGCGCCGCCCGTCGCCCGCGCCCGGGTGCCGGAGACGGCGACGGTCCGACGAGGATGAACTCGCCCTGGGCGATCGCTCGCCGGTCGTGAACGAGGCCCTGGCGCTCGAGGTCGGCTTCAGCGTCGGGGACGTCGAGCAGGGCCGCGTCGACCTCGCCCTCCTTGATGGCGTCGAGCACGGCGAGCGCGGCGCCGGGAACGAGTAGGACGGCAAGACCGGTGTTCACCCCGAAGGCGTGCTGAAGGCTTTTCGCCAGGCCGGAGGCCATGAGCGCGTGGTCGACGCCCAGGCGCAAGGGGCCGGAGCGATCCTTCGGCCGCTCGGCGAAGGCGACGCCGGGCCACATGGGAGCGGTCCATGCCGTGAGGAGCGAGCGCCGGCTGACCATCGACCCCATTATCGCGGGGGGGCGTTCGGACCGTCGGTTCGCCGCGTCGTGCCCCCAGGGCTACACTGCCGCTGATCCCCCTGACTTGCGCCCGCTGGCGCCGCAGAGACACTGCCGACGAGTCGTGAGCCGCTCGGACGCCGCCTTCGCGACGATCGCTCCGGCGCCCGAGCCTGAACCCAGGCCGCGCCTTTGCCTCCGACATCGAATCGCTTCTCTGCCCACGCTGAATCACTTCCTTCGAGCCGTCATGACTGCATCGCCGCTGAACCGCCTCGCCACGTCCGGACGGACGTCGAGTCCCCCGTCGCATGTCCGCCATGCCAAGCTGATCGACTGGGTCGAGGCCATGGCCGCGCTCACCGAGGCGCGCGACGTCCACTGGTGCGACGGCAGCGTCGCCGAGTACGACCGCCTGGCCGAGCAGCTCTGCGCCGCCGGAACGTTCCTCAGGCTCGACCCGGTTCGGCGACCGCGCAGCTTCCTGGCGCGCAGCAGCGCCGCCGACGTCGCCCGCGTCGAGGACCGCACGTTCATCTGCTGCGAGCGCCAGGAAGATGCCGGTCCGACCAACAACTGGAAGGCGCCCGCCGACATGCGCGCGCTGCTCCAGACCGGCCTGGCCGACGGCACGCCGCCCCTCTTTCGCGGCTGCATGCGCGGCCGCACGATGTACGTCGTGCCCTTCTCGATGGGGCCGCTCGGCTCCGATATCGCCCAGATCGGGGTCGAGCTCACCGACAGCGCCTATGTCGCGGTGAGCATGAAGATCATGACCCGCATGGGCAAGGCCGTGCTCGAGGTGCTCGGCAGCGACGGCCACTTCGTGCCGTGCATGCACACCGTCGGCGCGCCGCTCGAGCCGGGCCAGAAGGACGTGGCGTGGCCGTGCAACCCGGTCAAGTACATCGTCCACTATCCGCAGACGCAGGAAATCTGGAGCTACGGCTCCGGCTACGGCGGCAACGCCCTGCTCGGCAAGAAGTGCCTGGCGCTGCGCATCGCCTCGACCATGGGCCGGGCCGCCGCCGACGTCGCGGCCGGCAAGCCGGGCTGGCTGGCCGAGCACATGCTGGTTCTGGGCGTGACGTCGCCCGAGGGCCGCAAGCACCACGTCGCCGCCGCATTCCCGAGCGCCTGCGGCAAGACCAACTTCGCGATGCTGATTCCGCCCGCGACGATGGCGGGCTGGAAGGTGACGACGATCGGCGACGACATCGCCTGGATCAAGCCGTCGAAGGACGGTCGGCTTTACGCGATCAACCCCGAGGCGGGTTACTTCGGCGTTGCCCCCGGCACCAACGAGAAGACGAATCCGAACTGCATGGCGAGCCTGACCCACGACGCCATCTTCACCAACGTCGCCCTCACGGACGATGGCGACGTGTGGTGGGAAGGGATGACCGACGTGGCGCCGGCGCACCTGATCGACTGGCAGGGCAGGGAGTGGACGCCGGCGATCGCCAAGGAGACCGGTGCCAAGGCGGCGCACCCGAACGCCCGTTTCACCGTCGCCGCGACCAACAACCCTGCCCTCGATCCGGCCTGGGACTCGCCGGCTGGCGTGCCGATCGACGCCTTCATCTTCGGCGGCCGACGCTCGACGACCGTGCCCCTGGTGGCCGAGGCGCGTGACTGGACCGAGGGTGTCTACATGGCCGCGACGATGGGCTCGGAGACCACGGCCGCCGCCGCCGGCACCCAGGGCATTGTTCGCCGCGATCCGTTCGCCATGTTGCCGTTCATGGGCTACAACATGAGTGAGTACTTCCAGCACTGGCTCGACCTCGGGCAGATTCTGGCCGGGTCGGGCGCCACGGTGCCGAAGATCTTCTGCGTCAACTGGTTCAGGAAGGGTCCCGACGGCAAGTTCGTCTGGCCGGGCTACGGCGAGAACATGCGCGTCCTGCGCTGGATCGTCGAGCGCGTCGAGGGCCGTGCCGAGGGCGAGCTGAACGCCTTCGGCCTGACGCCCCGCTACCGTGACCTCGACTGGTCCGGCCTCGATTTCGACGCCGAGCGCTTCGCGCTTGTGAACAGCGTCGACGCGGCGGCCTGGAAGGACGAGCTCGCGCTCCACGACCAGCTCTTCGAGAAGCTCGCCCATCGCCTTCCCGACGAGCTGCCCGAAGTGCGGCGACGCCTCGCCGCACGCTTCGCCGCTTGAGCCTGTTCTCGTCCGCGCCGCCTTCGCGAGGCGCGGTCGCGGCCGGCGACCTCGACCTGGGCGAAGCCGAGTTCAGGGAGCTCGACGAGCTGCTCGCCTCCGTCCCGGAGCCGCTCGAGCCGCTCGACGTGGTGATGCTCGACGGCTTCCTCTGCGGCGTCATCGTCCAGCCCCGGCTCGTCGATGCCGACGAATGGCTGCCCTTCGTTTTCGACGCCGGCGGTCATCGCTGGGGTGAGGCGGAGCCGAGTGCCGAGCAGCGGCGTGCACGCGAGCTGATCCTGCGCCGCCATTCGGCGCTCAACCGCTCGATCGCCGAGTTCGGTGCCTTCGATCCCTACGTGCTCGAGTCGTTGCCGGCCGAAGGCGACGGCGTCGGCCCGGTCGATCCCGTCCGCGAGGCGCTCTCGCCCTGGATCTCCGGCTTCGACCAGGCGCTCCAGTTGCTTCCGGGGCTGGGCAAGCTGGGCGACCCGGAGGTCGACTCCGTTTTGTCCGAGCTGCTGCGCTTCCTGCCCGAAGACGCGAACGCCGAGGCGGCGCCACCGGTGTCCGAGGCCGGATCGACGGCTTCGCTCGATGCGGCGATCGGGGCCCTCGTCGCCGAGGTCGCCAATCTCTACGACGTCACGGCGCCGATGCGCTACAAGGTCGACACGCTGCGACGCGACGCGCCCAAGGTCGGCCGGAACGACCCGTGCCCGTGCGGCAGCGGCCGCAAGTTCAAGCAGTGCCACGGCGCTGCCGCGCCGCCCTCGCGCTGATGCGACTGCAGCTGCTCTCGGACCTGCACCTGGAGACCGAGCGCTACGAACCGGAAGTGGCACCCGGCGCCGAGCTGCTCGTCCTGGCCGGCGACATCGACAGCCGCTGGGACGCGCTCGACCGCTTTCGCGACTGGCCGGTGCCGGTGCTGTTCGTCGCCGGCAACCACGAATTCGACGGCCGCGACCTGACCACAGCCACCGTCGCGCTGCGCGAGCGCTGCGCCTCGCTCGGCGTCACGATGCTGGAGCGCGATTCCCGGGTCCTGACCGACGGCTCGGGTGCCCGCATCCGCGTCCTGGGCACGACGCGCTGGAGCGACTTCGACCTCTTCGGCGTCCTCGGCCGGGCCAAGGCGATGCGCGCCGGTCGCTACTTCCAGGAGCTGATGCAGGCGACCCGGGACGGCCAGCCGTTCGACGCCGAGGCCATGCGCGCCGAGGCGCTCGCCTGCCGCGCCTGGCTGGAGACCGAGCTGCACCGGCCGCGCGACGGCTGGGACCGGACCGTCGTCGTCACCCATTTCGCGCCGAGCGTGAGGAGTGCCGACCCGCGCTACGGCGCGCGCAGCGGCACCGCGAGCTTCTGCAACGCCGACGACGACCTCCTGCCGTACGCCGAGCTCTGGCTGCACGGGCACGTCCACTGCAGTCACGACTACGAGATCGAGCGCGGCGGCGGGCCGACGCGCGTCGTGTGCAATTCGCGCGGCCATGCCAAGCGCGGCGAGCCGGCGTCGCACCGACCGCAGCTGGTCATCGAGGTGTGAGGGAAGCCGGCAGGCGCCGGCGCCGATCAGAACGTGGAGCGACGGTGCAGCCGATGCTCCATCCGGCTCGCCGGCGCGGCGCGCTCGCGCGCCGCTGCCTCGGCGGCGGTCTCGGGCTGGATCGTGGTGATGGCGTCGAGACCGAAAGCCGTGCCCATGTCGGCCGGATCGTGCATCGTGCGACGGACACGGCGCGATGTCGAAAGGTAGCGGCGGGCACGGGCGATCAGGTTCATCGAGGTCTTTCGAGGCGGGCTCCGTGATCCGAGTATCAATGGCCCCTGTGGTCAGCGCATCCCGCAGGCGAGGGGCGCGGCGGTCGCATTTGGCACTGTCCCCCTGCGGCGTGGCGGCGCTGCCACGCCGGCTGTCGCGAACAGCCGACGAGCGTCCCTAGAATCGCGCCCCCGCCCTTTTGCCCGTGCCCGCCGCCTTCCCCGCATGACCGACCCAAGCTACTGCGCCATCGACTTCGGCACGTCCAACTCCGCGATCGCGGTGCCGGATGGCGCGCGGATGACGCTGGTCGAGCTCGAATCCGGGTTCACGACGATGCCGACGGCCGTGTTCTACCCGGGCGAAGTCGGCGGCCGCGCGGGCTTGTCCGTGCCCGCCTGCGAGTTCGGTCGTGCCGCCGTGGCGGCCTACGTCGACGGCCTCGACGGCCGCCTGATGCGATCGATGAAGAGCATCCTCGGCAGCTCGCTCGTCGAGCAGACGACCGACGTCGGCGGCGGCCGCGGCGTGCCCTACCTGGAGATCGTCGCGACCTATCTGCGCCACCTGCGCACTCGCGCCGAGGCCGCGGCGGGCGGCTCGATCGATCGCGCCGTGATCGGCCGGCCCGTCTTCTTCGTCGACGACGATCCCGAGCGCGACGCCCAGGCCGAGTCGGCCCTGCGTCGCGCCGCGGCGAGCGCCGGCTTTCGCGAGGTCGTGTTCCAGTTCGAGCCGATCGCCGCCGCGTTCGACCACGAGCAGACCGTGAGTGGCGAGGAGATCGTCCTCGTCGCCGACATCGGCGGCGGCACCTCCGACTTCTCGGTCGTTCGCGTCGGCGCGCGGCGCCGCAGCCGCATCGACCGCAAGGCCGACATCCTCGCCAACCACGGCGTGCACATCGCCGGCACCGACTTCGATCGCCGCATCGAGCTGCAGAGCGTGCTGCCGCTCTTCGGCCACCGCGCGCTCGGCCCCGGGACCGGTCGCGAGCCGGCGCGCGAGGTGCCGAGTGCCGTCTACTTCGATCTCGCGACCTGGCACCTGATCAACACCGTCTACAGCCCGCAGCGCGTCGTCGAGTTGCGCGGCATGCGCGCGTTCTACGCCGACCCTGCGCACCACCGGCGCCTGATGACGGTCGTGACCGAGCATTTCGGCCACGACCTGGTCGCGCGGGCCGAGGCGGCCAAGATCGCGGTCGCGTCGGGCGGACGAGCGACGATCGCCCTCGACCACATCGAGCCGGGACTGGCCACCGGGCTCGACGAACGCGAGGCGCGGCGGGCGCTCGACGGCGATCTGGACAAGATCGTCGACGCGGCGCGGACGACGGTCGCTGCCGCCGGCCTCGTGCCCGCCGACATCGACGCCCTCTACCTCACGGGCGGATCGACCGGCCTCGACGTGCTGAGCGAGAGGCTCCATCGCGCCTTCGGGTCTGCACGGCTCGTGCGCGGCGATCGCTTCGCGAGCGTGGCCACGGGTCTGGCGATTTTCGCGCAGCGCCGGTTCGGCGCGCCCGCCTGAACCCGGCGGCGATCAGCCCGCGAGCACCGCGGCCATCGCGACCGCGGTCGCTTCGACGTTGCCTCGATTGAGTCCGGCGACGCACATCCGGCCCGAGCGCACGAGGTAGACCGCGAACTCCTCACGGAGGCGGTCGACCTGCTGAGGCGAGAGCCCGGTGTAGCTGAACATGCCGCGCTGGGTCAGGAAATACGAGAAGTCGCGGCCGGGCACCTTGCTCGAGATCACGTCGTGCAGCGCGCGCCGCATCGCCTGGATCCGCTCGCGCATGGCGCCGAGCTCGGCCTCCCAGGCGCGGCGCAGCTCGGGCTCGGTCAGGACCGTGGCGACGAGCTGGCCGCCATGGATCGGCGGGCTCGAGTAGTTGCGCCGGACCGCGAACTTGAGCTGGCCCAGGACGTTGACCGCTTCGCCGGCATCGGCACAGACGGCGCTGAGGGCGCCGCAGCGCTCGCCGTAGAGGCTCATGCTCTTCGAGAATGAATTGGCGACGAAGAAGCTGAGCGGCTTGCCGTCGCGGCCCCGGGCCGCGGCAAGGGCGCGCAGCGCGTACGCGTCCTCGACGATGCCGTCGCCGAAGCCCTGGTAGGCGAGGTCGAGGTACGGCAGCAGCTCGCGCTCGGCCAGGAGCGGCACGAGCCGGTCCCACTGGGCGTGCGTCAGGTCGACACCGGTCGGGTTGTGGCAGCAG
>JBDTJD010000391.1:0-7349 GCA_039935975.1 Caldimonas sp. | reverse complement strand
AGCCCGCTCCACGCCGTTGCCAGCACGACGATGCCGAAGGCGATCCGGTACCAGGCAAACGGCACGAACGTGTGGGTCGAGATGTAGCGCAGCAGCCAGCGCACGCAGAACCACGCGGCGATGAAGCTGACGACGAAGCCGACCGCGAAGAGCGGCACGTCGGCAGTCGAGAGGAGCCGTCTCTCCTTGAAGAGGCTGTAGCCACCGGCGGCGATGAGCGTCGGGATGGCGAGGAAGAAGCTGAAGTCGGTGGCCGCCTTCCTCGACAGGCCGAGCAGCATCCCGCCGATGATGGTCGCGCCCGACCGGCTCGTGCCGGGGATCATGCCCAGGCACTGCACGAAGCCGACCTTGAGGGCGTCGAGCGGTGTCATCTGGTCGACGTCGACGATGCGCGGCGGCGCCGGGTTCGCGCGCTTCTCGACCCACAGGATGATCAGTCCGCCGACGATGAAGGCCGCCGCCACGACCGGCCCGTTGAACAGATAGGCCTTGATCGTCTTGTAGACCAGGAAGCCGATCACCGCTGCCGGCAGGAAGCCGATCGCGACGTTGGCGACGAAGCGCCGTGCCCGCGCGCTGCTGCCGAGCTCGACCACGGCGGTCGAGAGGCGCTGCCAGTAGACGATGATGACGGCGAGGATCGCGCCGGTCTGGATCGCGATGTCGAACACCTTCGACTTGTCGTCGGTCAAGCCGAGCAGCGAGCCGGCCAGGATCAGGTGGCCGGTGCTCGAGACGGGCAGGAATTCGGTCAGGCCTTCGACGACGCCCATGACGGCGCCCTTGGCGAGAAGGATGGGATCCAAGGGCGTGTTCTCCGTAGACAGGCAAAGCGGACGATCTTAGCGATCCCCCCTCCGCCGCTGCGGCGGCCAGGCCGGCAGCGGCGAGAATGGCGGCCGACCCGACCCTTTCCCCGCAGATCGACCGCCATGAACATCGAGCAAGCCCGCTTCAACATGATCGAGCAGCAGATCCGCACCTGGGAGGTGCTCGACCAGAACGTCCTGTCGCTGCTGTCGATCGTCAAGCGCGAGGACTTCCTGCCGCCCGCCTATCGCTCGATGGCGTTCGTCGATACCCAGGTGCCCCTGCCTTGCGGCCAGTCGATGCTGGAGCCCAAGGTCGAGGCCCGGCTGCTCCAGGAACTCGGCGTGCAGCGCCACGAGCGCGTCCTCGAGATCGGTGCCGGCTCGGGCTACATGGCCGCCCTGCTCGCCCACAAGGCCCAGCACGTGACGACGCTGGAGATGCATCCCGAGCTGGTGCGGCTCGCCTCGGCGAACCTGAAGCGGGCATGGGTGCTCAATGCCGAGGTCGTCGAGGCCGACGCCTCGGTCGCGCTGCCGGTCGACGGCCCGTTCGACGTGATCGTGCTCTCGGGCTCGGTCGCTGAACTGCCGCGCGCCCTGCTCGCACAGCTCAAGCCGGGCGGGCGCCTCGTCGCCGTCGTCGGCCAGCTGCCGATCATGCGTGCGGTGCTCGTCACCCGCGGTCAGGAGGCCGGGCACGCGTCGGTCGAGCTGTTCGACACCGTGGCGCCTCGCCTGGTGGGCTTCGGCGAGCCCAGCCGCTTCACGTTCTGACGGCCAGGAGGCGGCCATGCAGCAACTGTCCGCGCCGGCGGCGCTCGCCCTGGCTGCGGCCCGCGCCGGCGAGCCGCTGCCGGTCGTCTTCCTCGACGTGCGCGAGCCCTGGGAGATCGCCACCGCATCGGTGACCGCACCCGGCGCGCGGCTGGTCTGCATGCCGATGCGCGAGGTTCCGGCCCGGCTGGCCGAGCTCGATCCGGCGCAGCCTGTCGTCTGTATCTGCCATCACGGCGCCCGCAGCGCGCAGGTCGTCGCATTCCTGGAGCGTTCGGGATTCGAGTCCGTCTATAACCTCGCCGGCGGCATCGACGCCTGGTCGCAGGACGTCGATCCGAAAGTCGCGCGCTACTAGCGTCGGCCGAACGACAACGAATTCGCAAGGGAAGACATGCCAGTGGAGAGCGAGAGCCAAGCGCCCGGGATCGATCCCCGCCGGGGAGGCCGGGCCATGCCGCTGGCGCAGGCGGCGCTGGTCGCGGCGATGTTGGCGGTCTTGTCGCAGCCGGCCCGCGCGCAGTCGCTGCTCGAGCTCTACGAGGCCGCCCACGGTTACGACGCGACCTATCTCTCGGCCCGCGCCCTCGCCGACTCGGCGCCCTTTCGGGTCGAGCAGTCGAAGGCGCTGATGCGCCCGAACGCGACGCTCTCGGGCAGCAGCGCACGCGGCCAGAACGCGCCGACCGTCGGCGGCAGCTACGGCAGCAACTCGATCGCCGCGACGCTGGCCGCCCGCCAGCCGCTCTACAACCGCGCCAACCAGGCGACGATCGCCCAGGCCGAGCGCACCCTCGAGTCGTCGCTCGCCGATCTCGACACCGCCGAGCAGGATCTGATGCTGCGCGTCAGCCAGGCCTATTTCGACGTCCTCGGCGCGCAGGACACGCTGCAGACGACCCGCGCCAACAAGGCGGCGATCTCCGAGCAGCTCGCCTCGGCCAAGCGCAACTTCGAGGTCGGCACGGCGACGATCACCGACACGCGCGAGGCGCAGGCACGCTTCGACCTCGCGACCGCCCAGGAGATCGCCGCCGACAACGACCTCGTCATCAAGCGCATCGCCCTCGACCAGCTGGTCGGTCGCAGCGACGTCCAGCCCTTGCCCCTCGGCGTGCCGATCACGCTGCCGGCGACGGCGGCGACACCGGTCGATCAGCTCGTCAGCCGCGCCGCCGAGGAGCATCCGGCGGTGCGCCGTGCGCAGGTCGCCTACGACGTCGCCCAGCTCGAGACCGAGAAGGCGCGGGCCCAGGGGCTCCCGACGATCGACGCCTTCGCCTCGCTGCAGAGCGGGCACGGCACGGTCGCCTACGGCGTCACCGGATTCAACACGGGCGCGAGCGTCGGCGTGCAGATCAACCTGCCGCTCTACACCGGCGGCGCGGTGCAGAACCGGATCAAGGAAACGATCGTCCTCGAGGACCGTGCGCGCAACGACCTCGAGGCGGCGCGCCGGGCCGTGATCCAGACGACGCGCCAGGCGTACTACACGCTGCAGTCGGGCTCGGCGCAGGTGAAGGCGCTCGAGGCCGCCGAGGCGTCGAGCCAGCTGGCGCTCGAGGCGACGCAGCTCGGCTATCGCGTCGGCGTGCGCGTCAACGTCGACGTCCTCAACGCCCAGAGCCAGCTCTACCAGACCCGGCGCGATCTCGCCCGGGCGCGCTACGACGTGCTGCTCGGCACGCTTCGGCTGCGCCAGGCGTCGGGTCGCCTGACACCGAGCGACATCCTCGCCATTGATCGCCTGCTCGTGAGGTAGGAGCGGATGTCGCCTTGACAGGGCTGCTCCTTCCCCGCTTCGCTCCCCTTCCTCCGGGAGGAAGGGGCGGGCTCCTTCGGAGCCCTTTTTCCGGGACCGTTTGGTTCGTCGAGTCCTGCGCTAGGCCGAACACTTCTTGACGCGGCGCACACGGCGGCTTGACGAGGCGCGCGGACAATGACGGCGATCGGAGCACGCATGGTCCTGTCTTCCTCGCTGCAGGCCGCGATCGCGGCGCATCGGTTCGGTCTCGGCGAAGCCAATCTCGCGATCGTCGGTGGCGATGCGCCTGGCTGGCTCGCGGCGCAGATCGGCCCGGCCGATGCGCCGCGCGGCACGGGGCTTCTCGACACCCAGGGCGCGCTCGCGCATGTCGCCGCCGAGCGCGAGTTGCGCCGCCAGGCGAGGAATCCGCCGCCCGGCATGACCGCCCAGCAGCTCCTCGCCGGCCACTACCGCGAGGTCATCGCTGCCGACGCGCGTTCGCGCCTGGCCACCGCAGCCGCCACGACGCGCCCGTTCGCCGAGCGACTGCAGATGTTCTGGACCAACCACTTCTCGATCTCGCTGCTGAAGGGCAGCACGCGCGGCCTGATCGGCGCGTTCGAGCGCGACGCCATCCGGCCGAACATCGCCGGCCGCTTCGAGACGCTGCTCCTCGCCTCGACGACCCACCCGGCGATGCTTCGCTACCTGGACAACTCGCAGTCGGCCGGGCCGTACTCGCGAGTGGTCGCGCGCGAGGCGCAGCGCGCGGCCCGTCGCGAGGAGACCGCCCGGGTCACGGGCATCAACGAGAACCTCGCCCGCGAGGTGCTGGAGTTGCACACGCTCGGCGCGGAAAGCGCCCGCGCCGGCGTCTATACGCAGGCCGACGTCACCGCTTTCGCCGCCGTGCTGAGCGGCTGGCGGGTCGGTCAGGACGGCGTCCTGAACGGCGAGCCCTTCGACCCGAACTGGCACGAGCCTGGCGCCAAGACCGTGCTCGGGCGGCGCTATGACGAAGGTTCGGAGGCGCTGCATGCAGTGCTGCGCGACCTCGCGGCCCATCCGGCCACGGCACGCTTCATCTCGACCAAGCTGGCACGCCATTTCGTCGCCGACGAGCCGCCGCCGGCGCTGGTCGACCGCCTCGCCGCCACCTACCTGCGCAGCGATGGCCGCCTCGCCGAGGTCTACCGCGAGCTGATCGCCGACGACCGGGCCTGGGCGGCGACGCCGGCCAAGCTCAAGACACCCGAGGAGTTCGTCGTCTCGACAGCGCGGGTCCTCGGCATCGGCGACCGCATGTTCGACGCCGCGCCCAACGGCGGCCCCGGCTTCGCGGCGCAGTCCATCGCCGGCCTCGGCCAGCGCGTGCAGGCGGCGCCCTCGCCCGCTGGCTGGAGCGACCGCGCGGAAGACTGGCTCGGCCCCGACGCCGTCTGGAAGCGGGTCGAGTGGGCGACGCGCATCTGCGCTCGCGCCAGCCGCGGCATCGACGCGCGCCGGCTCGCCGCGAGCAGCCTCGGCCCGCTGCTCGGCGAAGAGACCGCACGTCAGATCGAGCGCGCCAGCGACGGCCCGCAGGCGCTTGCCCTGCTGCTGCTCGCGCCCGAATTCCAGCGCCGCTGAAGGAGTCGCCATGACACGCTCGCGCGAAAACCTCTCGCTCCTGTCGCGCCGCCGCTTCGTCGCCGGCAGCGCGCTCGCCGGAGCCCTTGCCGGCATGTCGTCGCTGTCGTTCGCAGGTAGCGGCGGGCGGGCCGGCAATCGCTTCGTGATGGTCGTCCTGCGCGGCGGCATGGACGGGCTCGGCGCCGTGCCGGCGATCGGCGACCCTGACTTCGCGCCGGCACGCGGCCCGCTCGCGCAGTACGGCTCGATGCCGCTCGCGCTCGACTCCACCTTCTCGCTGCATCCGCAGCTCGTCGAAGTGCAGGCGATGTACGGGCGCGGCGAGGCGGCGGTGCTCCATGCCGTCGGCCTCGCCTATCGGGAGCGCTCGCATTTCGATGCGCAGCAGGTGCTCGAAAGCGGCGGCACGAGGCCCTACGAGCTCTCGACCGGCTGGCTCGGACGATCGCTCGCCTCGAGCGGCGCCAAGGGCATCGCGCTCAACACCTCGGTGCCGCTCGTGCTGCGCGGCAGCTCGGCGATCGACACCTGGGCGCCGTCGACCCTGCCCGATCCGTCGGCCGAGCTCGTCGCCCGCCTCGAGCAGATGTACGCCAATGATCCCGCTCTCGCCACCGCGCTCGAGCGCGCGCGCGCCCTGCACCTCGACGGGCCGCCGCTTCAGGACGCGGCGACCCTGAACGACGGCATGACCGCGGCGATGGCGCCGGGCGCCGCCCGACCCGGCAACTTCGTCGTCCTCTCGCGCCGCGCGGCCGAATTCCTGAGCCAGCCGATCGGACCGCAGGCGGCCGTGCTCGAGCTCGGCGGCTGGGACACGCACGCCAACCAGGCCAATTTGAACGGCGCCCTCGCCAACGCCTTGCGTCAGCTCGACGCCGGCCTCGCGGCCCTGCGCGCCGGCCTGATCCAGGGCGACGCCTGGAGTCGCACGGTCGTCGTCGTGGCGAGCGAGTTCGGGCGCGAAGTCGCGGTCAACGGCACGCTCGGCACCGACCACGGCACGGGCGGCGCCGCCTTCGTGCTGGGCGGCGCCGTGCGCGGAGGACGCGTTGTCGCAGACTGGCCCGGGCTGGCCAAGGGCAAGCGCTTCGAGGGCCGCGACCTGCGCACCACCACCGACTTGCGCGCCGTGCTGAAGGGCGTGCTCTCGGATCACCTCCAGGTCGCATCGCGCGCGCTCGAGCGCGACGTGTTCCCGGCGAGCGAGAGCGTCAGGCCGCTCTCGCTCCTGCGCGCCTGACGAGCGCGGCGACGAGCGCGGCGCTGCGCCCGGCTGCGCCCTGGTGCGACGCCGCGAAGCCGAGCGCCGCCGACGCCTGGCGCGCGAGCGCGTCGCTGCCGAGCCCGGCGACCGCGACCGCGACGCCGTCGTCGATCGAGCCGACCCGCACCGACGCGCCGGCCGCGAGCGACAGTGCCGCCGCGTCGGCGAAGTTGAACGTATGCGGCCCCATCACGACCGGGCAGCCGCAGGCCGCAGCCTCGATCAGGTTCTGCCCGCCGAGCGGCAGGAAGCTGCCGCCGAGCAGGGCGACATCGGCGAGGGCGTAGTAGGCCGGCATCTCCATCATCGAGTCGCCGAGCCAGACGTCGGCCGACAGCGCCGCCGCCGGCGGAATCGACGCCCACGTGCTGCGCCGGGAGAGCAAGAACCCCGACGACGTCACGAGCGCGGCGACGGCGTCGAAGCGTTGCGGATGGCGCGGCACGATCGCGAGCAACGGCCGCGGCGCCGCGACGCCGTGCCACGCCGCAAGCAGCAGCGCCTCCTCGCCTTCGCGCGTGATGGCGGCGAGCACGACCGGTCGCGCCACGACATCCTTCCAGCGCCGGCCGAGCGCCAGCAGCGCGGCATCGGGTGTGAGGTCGAACTTCAGGTTGCCGGCGATGCGCACGTCGCTCGCACCCGCGTCGCGCAGACGGACAGCGTCGGCGTCGGACTGCGCGAGCACGAGCGCCAGGCTCGCGAACGCCGGTCGCATCACGAGGTCGACGCGCTGGCCGCGGCGCCGGCTGCGCTCGCTGAGGCGCGCGTTCGCGAGCACCACGGGCAGGCCGATCGAGCGTGCTTCGGCGAGCAGGTTCGGCCAGATCTCGGTCTCCATCAGCACGCCGGCGCAGGGCCGGAAGTGATGCAGGAAGCGCCGCACCGCGCCCGGCGTGTCGAAGGGCAGCCACGCTTGCTCGTCGCCGTCACGCACGATCTCGCGGGCGGCGGCACGACCGGTCGCCGTGACGCTCGTGAGGACGATGCGCAGGCCGGGCATGGCCTGGCGCAGCGAAGCGATCAGGGCGCCCGCAGCGCGCGTCTCGCCGAGCGAGACGGCGTGGATCCAGAGCGCGCCGCCGGTCACCGGCGATGAGTGCCAGCCGAAGCG
>JBDTJD010000390.1:0-3443 GCA_039935975.1 Caldimonas sp. | reverse complement strand
CTGAAGGAGATGGGCGTGCGCGTCTGCCACGACATGGCCGAAGGCGTGAAGGGCGCCGACGTGATCATCATGCTGCGCCTGCAGAACGAGCGCATGAACGGCGCGATGCTGCCGAGCGCGGGCGAGTACTTCAAGACCTTCGGGCTCGACGCCGAGAAGCTCGCGCTCGCCGCACCCGACGCGATCGTGATGCACCCCGGGCCGATCAACCGCGGCGTCGAGATCGACTCGTCGGTGGTCGATGGCAAGCAGAGCGTGATCCTGCCGCAGGTGACCTTCGGCATCGCCGTGCGGATGGCCGTGATGTCGATCATCGCCGGCAACAGTGCATGACGGACGGACGTCGATGAACGCGAAGATCCTCGTCCGCAACGCCCGCCTGGTCGACCCGGCGAGCGGCCTCGACGCGTCCGGCTCGGTGGCGATCGACGCCGGCCGCATCGCCATCGTCGCGAGCGGCGACGGCGCCGAGGCGCGGCTGCGCGACTTCACCGCCGAGCGCACGATCGATGCACGCGGCGCGGTCCTGGTGCCCGGCCTGGTCGACCTCGTCGCCCGACTTGGCGAGCCCGGCCGCGAGCACGCCGGCCTGCTCGAGTCGGAGCTCGCGGCGGCGGTCGCCGGCGGCGTGACCAGCCTGGTCTGCCCGCCCGACACCGATCCCGTGCTCGACGAGCCGGGCCTCGTCGAGATGCTGAAGTGGCGCGCGAAGAGCCTCAACCTCGCGCGGCTCTACCCGCTCGGCGCGCTCACGCGCGGCCTCGCGGGCGAGAACCTCACCGAGATGGCCGAGCTGAGCGAAGCCGGCTGCATCGCCTTTTCGCAGGCCGACGTCGCGATCCGCGACACCCTCGTATTGCATCGCGCCATGCAGTACGCGGCGACCTTCGGCTACGCCGTGTGGCTGCGGCCGAACGACGCCTGGCTCGGCAACGGCGTCGCCGCCAAGGGCCCGCTCGCGACCCGCATGGGTTTGTCGGGCGTGCCGGCGCTCGCCGAGACGATCGCGCTGGCGACGATCTTCGAGCTGATGCGCGACACCGGCGTTCGTGTCCACCTCAGCCGCCTGAGCAGCGCCGCCGGCATCGACCTCGTGCGCCGCGCCAAGGCCGAGCGGCTGCCCGTCACCTGCGACGTCAGCATCCACCAGCTGCACCTGATCGACATCGACATCGGCTACTTCGATTCGGCGATGCGCCTCGTGCCGCCACTGCGCCAGCAGCGCGACCGCGACGCGATCGGCGCCGCGCTCGCCGACGGCACGATCGACGCGCTGGTCAGCGATCACACACCGGTCGGGGAAGACGCCAAGCAGATCCCGTTCGCCGAGGCCGAGCCCGGCGCGACCGGGCTCGAGCTGCTGCTCGGCGCGGCGCTGAAATGGGGACAGGCTGCGCGGCTCGGGCTGGGGCGAACGCTCGCGACCGTCACCAGTGGCCCGGCCTCGGTGCTGCGCGCTTCCTCGCCGTCCCTCGGCGACGGACCGACGGGCTTGCGCGAAGGCGCACCGGCCGACCTTTGCCTGTTCGCGGCCGACGAGGCATGGACGGTGTCGGCCGAGACGCTGGCCAGCCGCGGCAAGATCACGCCCTTCTCGGGCTACGAGATGCCGGGACGCGTGCGCTGCACGATCGTTGCCGGCGCAGTCGCCTACGACGCCGGCGGCTGACGCGGGGCGCCGATGAGCCGCCGCCTGCGCGGTGTCCTGCGCCTCGCGCGCGCGGTGCTCCACGGTCTGCATGGCCTGGCGATCGTGCTGTTCGCCTTCCCGCGGCTCGACCTCGCGGCGCGGCGCAAGCGCATCCGCTGGTGGTCGGCGAAGATGCTGCGCGTTCTCGGCATCGGCATCGTCGTCGAGGGCGTCGCGCCGGTCGCGAAAGGTCTGCTCGTCGCCAACCACGTCTCGTGGCTCGACATCATGGCTGTGCACGCCGTCGTTCCCGAAGCGCGCTTCGTCTCAAAGGCCGACGTGCGGACGTGGCCGCTGGTGTCGCGCCTCGTCGATGCCGGCGGCACGGTCTATCTCGAGCGCGAGCGAAAGCGCGACGCCCTGCGCGTCGTCCATGCCGTCGCCGAGTCGCTCGCCGCGGGGCAGACGGTCGCGATCTTTCCCGAAGGCACGACCTCGACCGGACACGGCCTGCTCCCGTTCCACGCCAACCTTCTGCAGGCGGCGATCGCGGCGGCCGCGCTGGTCCAGCCGGTCGCGCTGCGCTTCTCGGAGTCGGCGCATGCGGTGAGCGAAGCGGTCGAGTTCGTCGGTCGCACGACGATGCTCGAGAGCCTCTGGGGCACGGCCTGCGGCGACGGCGTCGTCGTGCGGCTCGTGTTCCTGCCGTCGCGCGAATCGGCCGGCGCCGACCGCCGCGAGCTGGCCGCGTTGCTGCGCACCGACATCGCGGCCGCGCTCGGCATCGACGCCGGCACGCCGGCCGGGCGCGTGCGCTAGGCGCCCCGGCCCTGCGCGGCGACGGCCGCCGCCGCTTTCGCGGCCGCCTCGGCATCGCCCAGGTAGTAGCTGCGGATCGGCTTGAGCGCGTCGTCGAGCTCGTAGACGAGCGGGATGCCGTTCGGGATGTTGAGGCCGACGATGTCGTCGTCGGAGATGACGTCGAGGTACTTGACCAGGGCGCGCATGCTGTTGCCGTGCGCGGAGACGAGCAGGCGCTTTCCGGAAGCGATCGCCGGTGCGAGCGTCGTGTGCCAGAACGGCAGGACGCGCTCGACGGTGTCCTTCAGACATTCCGTCAGCGGCACCTGCGTGGCCTTGAGCGACGCGTAGCGCAGGTCGCTGCGCTCGCTGCGCGGGTCGCCTTCGGGCAGGGGCGGCGGCGGCACGTCGTAACTGCGCCGCCAGGCCAGCACCTGCGCGTCGCCGAACTTGCGTGCCGTCTCGGCCTTGTTGAGGCCCTGCAGCGCCCCGTAGTGGCGCTCGTTCAAACGCCATTCGTGGCTGATGGGCAGCCAGGTGCGATCCATCTGGTCGAGGGCGTGCCAGAGCGTCCAGATGGCGCGCTTGAGCACCGAGACGTAGGCGCGGTCGAACTCGTAGCCCTCGGCCTTCAGCAGCCGGCCGGCGGTGCGGGCCTGCTCGACGCCGGTGGGCGTCAGCTCGACGTCGGTCCAGCCGGTGAAGCGGTTCTCGAGATTCCAGGTCGATTCGCCGTGGCGAAGGAGGACGAGTTTGTGCATCGGAGAAGGCAGTGAGCGGCGTCGGCAAGTCCCGGATACTTCCGGGCCGAAGCTCGGGCCGGCAGGACAGGACAGTCGCGAATTCTATAATTCGCGTTTTCTCCGAGCGGGCCGATGCGGCCCGTCGCCATGAGCTTCGTCCTCGAGAACTGGTATCTCTTCGTCACCGCGCTCGTTTCCGGCGGACTGCTGCTCTGGCCGTCGCTGGCGGGCAATGTCGGCGGCGCGCGCGTCTCGCCGGCCGACGCGGT
>JBDTJD010000389.1:0-16678 GCA_039935975.1 Caldimonas sp. | reverse complement strand
GCGGTCAGGCGACGCCGCACCGCCACCGGTCATCGTTCTGGAACCGATCCGCATGCCGGCGCAGGTCGACCAGCCGCAGTGGCTCGTGCAGATGCCCGACGGCTCGCTGGCGTCGCTTGAGCAGGAGCGTTGGGCGAGCCCCTTGCGAGACGAATTCCAGCAGGCCGTCCTCGAGACGCTGATCGTGCGCTACGGCGTGGTCGAGCTGCGTCACTCGTCGAATCCGATGTCGACTTCCGCGCGCGCGCTGCGCGTCGGCATCGACGTCAGGCGGTTCGAATCGATTCCGGGGCAGGAAGCGAGGATCGAGGGGTCGTGGACACTCACCGGCGCCTCGACGACGGCGCCTTCCGCACCATCGTCGGCGCATTGCGAATGGCTCATTCGTGAGCGCGCGTCCGGTCCGTTGTCGGCTTTGGCCGATGCCCATCGCCGGGCGGTCGCCCGTCTCGCGGATGGCATCGGTGCGGCGATCATCGCCATCGGCCGGGGTCAGCCGGCGAAGTGCGAGGCCGCAAGCGCCGCGGGCTGATCTTCCGGAAGTCGGCGTCAGGGCCTGACGACGATGTGGCTCTGCAGGGACTTCACGCCCCGGCCCTTGATGGCGATGTTCTCCGCCGTGCTCTTCTCGACGGTGCTCCTTGCCACGCCGGACAGCACGACATTGCCGTTCGAAGTCTCGACGCTGATCGAGGGCGCGTCGACCACGACATCCTCCGCCAGGCGCGATCTGAGCGTGCTGGTGATCGTCGAATCGTCGACGTGGGCGGAGATTGCGTCGAGGTCCCGCGTCGTCGTGCACCCCGCGACGAGGGCGATGACGCCCGCAGCCATGCAGGCGCCGAAGACGCGGTCAGCGCGCACGCCTAGTCGGTGAGCCAGTCGCTCAGCTCGTCGGCGTGCTCCTGCTCCTGGCTGAGGATGGATTCGAGGATGCGGCGCGTCGACGAGTCCTTGTCGCCGATGAGCGTGATCATCTGCGAGTAGGCCTCGATCGCGACGCGCTCGGCAACGAGGTTGGCGCGGATCATGGCCTGCAGGTCGGCCGAGTCGTCGTAGTCGGCATGGCTGCGCGACGTGAGTGTGTCGGGCGAGAAATCGGGCTCGCCGCCAAGCTGGACGATGCGCTCCGCGAGGAGGTCGGCGTGTGCCGTTTCCTCGTTTGCATGGATCAGGAATTCCTCGGCGATCTTTGGCGAGGCCACGCCCTTGGCGGTGAAGTAGTGGCGCTTGTAGCGCAGCGTGCACACGATCTCGGTTGCGAGGGCGCCGTTGAGCAGCTTGATGATGTCCTCGCGCCACGGACCGTAGCTCGGCGTGACCGCACCCTTCTCGAGGCTGCGCTTCGCGGCTTCGAGAGCGCCCGTGTCCAGCTCGAGGCGCTCGTTCTGCCCCTGCGGGTTCTGCATTTTGGTGACCTTGTTCATGGGGATTCTCCGGTGACTAGCGATCGGCGATGGCCTTGGCGCCGAGAAGCGCGAAGAGAAGGACGGCGACGAAGAGGACGAGGAAGACGACGAACAGGATCTTTGCGATCCCGGCCGCGCCCGCGGCGATGCCCGTGAAGCCGAACAGTCCTGCGACCAGGGCGACGACGGCGAAGATGAGGGCCCACTTCAACATGATGATGCTCCTTGCGCGCGACCCGGCCCTCCTGCAGGGACGCAGTCTCGCTCGTGATTGGATTCAATGTAGCGAACGGGCGTGTCCGAGGGCATCGGAGCGGCACGGGGCGAGGTGTAGGACAGCTGCGTGAAGGCCTCTCACGGCCCGCTCGCATGCGCCGCCGGGTCGGTTGCGTCAGCCTGCGCGGGCAGCGCTCCGATCGACCCGATCACGATCAGCCACGTCGAGGTCTCGTCGAGTGAAGACCAGTGCAGCGTCTCGCCGGGGCGCAGCAGGCGCGCGTCAGCCGCCGCCGCATGCTGCTCGGGTGGCGTCTGGCCGATCCGCGAGAAGAGGATGCGTGCGGACTTGCCGTCCTTCGTCAGGCGCAGCTCGGCCTGGGCCCAGCTCGTCGGCAGGCACGGGTTCAGCTCGAACGCGTCGCCGCGCTGGGCGAGGCCGAACATCGACTCGATCGCTGCGCGCTGCATCCAGGCGGCCGAGCCCGTGTACCAGCTCCAGCCGCCGCGGCCGACGTAGGGCGGCGCGGTGTAGACATCGCCCGCCATCACGTAGGGCTCGATCTCGTAGCGCGGGCCGTGCATCGGATGGCGCGACCGATGCGCCGGGCTGAGGCAGGTGAAGTAGCGGTAGGCGGCATCGCCGTCGCCGAGCCGGGCCTGCGCCATCAGGGCCCACACCCCGGCGTGCGAGTACTGGCCGCCGTTTTCGCGCACGCCCTTCGGATAGGCCTGGATATAGCCCGCGCTCGGCTCGGCCTCGGCGAGCGGCGGGTCGAGCAGGCGGATGAGCCCGGCGTCCTTGTCGACGAGGTCGCGCTCGAGTGACGCCATCGCCATGCGCGCATGCGCTTCGGGTGCCGCACCCGAGAGCACCGCCCACGACTGGGCGATCAGGTCGATGCGGCACTCGACGTTGCTCGCCGAGCCGAGCGGAGAGCCGTCGTCGAAGAAGGCGCGGCGATACCAGGCGCCGTCCCAGCCGGCGGTCTCGAGCGCGGCGCGCCAGCCGCGCCCGGCCTCGCGCCAGCGGGAGGCGCGCTCTTGCTCGCCGCGATGTTCGGCGACCGGCGCGAAGCGTTCGACGACGTCGCACAGGAACCAGGCCAGCCACACCGATTCGCCCTTGCCGTGATGGCCGACGCGATTCATGCCGTCGTTCCAGTCGCCCGTGCCCATCAACGGCAGCCCGTGCGTGCCGACCGGCAGGCTGCGGTCGATGGTGCGGGCGCAGTGCTCGAAGAGGCTCGCTGTTTCCTCGCTCGTGGCCGGTACGTAGTAGGCATCTTCGGCACCGGCCGGAATCTCGGCGCCTTCCAGGAACGGCACCCGCTCGTCGAGCACCGACGTGTCGCCGGTCGCCGTCAGGTAGTGCGCGCAGGCGTAGGGCAGCCAGAGCAGATCGTCGGAGAAATGGGTGCGAACGCCGGCGCCGGTGGGCGCATGCCACCAGTGCTGCACGTCGCCGGCGACGAACTGGCGCGAGGCCGCAAGCACGATCTGCGCGCGCAGGAGGGCTGGCGCGGGGCCGGCGAGCGCGAGCGAATCCTGCAGCTGATCGCGGTAGCCATAGGCGCCGCCGGCCTGGTAGAAGCCGGCGCGCGCCCAGAGGCGGCAGGAGATCGTCTGGTAAAGCAGCCAGCGGTTGACCATCGCGTCGAAGAGCGGGTCGGGAGTGCGCACGATGGCCGTGCCGAGCAGCTCGTCCCACCGGGCCCGAACCTGGTGCAGGCGGCGCAACGGCGGGACCTTGGCGGCCCGCTCGGCGAGCGCATGCGCGGCGTCGGGGCTGCCGGCATAGCCGAGGAGGAAGACGCGATCGAGGGCCTCGCCGGCGCGCAGCGTGATCTGGGTCGAGAGCGCGGCGCAGGGATCGAGCGCGCCGCCGCTCGCCTGACCCCAGTGATCGGGGACGACGACACGCCCGCGCGAATCGAACATTTCGCGCCGGTCGCAGGTCCAGTCGGCCAGCTCGGCCGCGTCACCGCCGAGGGCGAAGAAGGCGGTGCCGCCGCCGAATCCGGCGGAGCGGTCACGCTGGGTGCAGAAGAGGACGGTCGCCCGGCCGCCCTGCTGGGCCTCGGCCGCGCCCGCGGCCGAGGCGTCGTCGCTGCCGTGCGCCGCGTCGACGACGGCCATCGACGTGAAGGTGCTGGCCCGGTCGCTGCGCTGCGCGCCGAGGATCCATTCGGCGATGCCGATCAGGCGCAGCTGCAGCGTCCGGTGGCCGCGGTTGGTGAGGCGGACGCGGACCTGCTTGACCGCCGTCTCGTTGTCCACGCACCAGGTAACGCTGGTCTCCAGCGCCCCGTGACGGTGGCCGATGACGGTGTATCCCTGGCCGTGCGCGACGCGGTAGTGCGCCTCGGCGTCTCCCGCCGCCGAAGGCGTCATGCTCCAGGCCTGGTGCGTGCGCATGTCCTGCAGGAGCAGCCACTCGCCGCAGCCGTCGGCGACCGCATCGTTCGACCAGGGCGTGAGCTGGTTGAGCCGGCTGTTCTCGCCCCAGCTGTAGCCGCCGCCCGCTTCGCTGACCTGGGTGCCGAAGCCGGGGTTGGCGAGAACGTTGACCCAGGGTCGTGCCGGGCGCTGCAAGGCGGTGACGTCGAAGCGGAACTCGCCGCCCGCGGCCGCGAACTCGCCGGTCGAATGGCGCGGCACGATCTCGGCGCCCATCTCGTCGGAAAGGTTCGCACCCGAGATGGCCTGGCGCTCCTGCATCGCCCGCTCGTGCAGCTCGGCGAGCTCCTGCACGTGGTGCGCGAGCGGCCGTCCGTCGGCGCTCAAGCGCACGCGGGCGACGGCGCGCAGGGTCGAGATCTCGTCACCGTGCAGGTCGCTCGACTGGAGCAGGTGAAAGCCGGTGTCGGCGCAGCCCGGCTGGGCGCCCATCGCGGCCACGTGCGCCTCCTTCAGCGCCGCGATCGCGCGGTGCAGCTCCATCAGGTAGGAAGCGGGCTCGAAGTTGACGACGATGAGGTCGCAGGCGACGCCGCCCCACGACCACAGACGCAGCGCTTGAGCGAGCGAGCGCAGCAGGCCGAGCCCGTGCGAGATGCCTGCCGAGACGAGCACGATCGGCCGGTCGCCCGAGATTCCGAAGCGCCAGAGCAGGCGCCGGTCGCACACGTCGTGGCTTTCGCTCTTCTTCACGTGGGTGCGTGTCAGCGAGAGCGAGAGCGCGGTGGAGAGCGTCTGGATGGCGGCGAAGTTCTCGGCGTTGATCCGCATCTCGCGCAGGCGGATGCCGGTGAGCGTCGCCGACATCAGCGACGCGCGCTCGATGTTGCCGAGCTGGCGGTACTTGTCGATCACGGCGCGCAGCGTCGTCGCGTTGTCCGCCACGGCGGTGCAGAAGGTGAGCTGAACCTGCGCCTTGGCCGAAACCTGCAAGCGCACCGAGAAGGCGGCGACCGGATCGAGGCCGGTGTCCAGCGTCTGCGGGGCGCCGTCCGCGGATGCGGGCGGGTCGTCGAAGGCGGCCAGCGGATGGCTCGGCCCGCGGTTGCGTCCGAGCCAGTGGCGACGGTCGACCTGGATCCTGACCGTCGCGCCGGCAGGCTCGACCTCGGCGAGGAAGTTGGCGGCGAGAACCGTCCGGTCGGTCGCAAGGCGCGGCTTTCGCACGAAGGCGAGCGCCTGGTGCGCGGCCTGCCATTCGGCGCCGATGAAGAGGTTCGAGAAGGCCGGATGAGACTCGTCGGCGCGCTGGTCGGCCAGCACCACCTCGAACGACGACATGAGCTCGATGTCGAGGGTGCGCTCGCCGGTGTTGTGGATCACGACGCGGCGGAACTCGATGTCGTCCTCCGGGCTCACCCAGACCGTGGTCGTCGTCTCCAGCTCGGACCAGCTCGCCTGGAACGCGACGCGGTCAGCGAGAAAGCTGCACTGGTAGTCGGCCGCCGGGTCGGGAGCCGGATGCTGGGTGAGCGAGACCGGCCGCGGCTGCCGGTCCCAGCGCAGGTGGAAGAACCAGCCGAATGCGTCGCGCAACGCATCGTCGCGTGCGCGCGTGACCGCCACGTCGCCCCATCGGCTCTGGCCGGCGCCGTTGGCACGCAGGGCGACCGCGTAGCGGCCGTTCGAGAGCAGGTGCGTCGGCTCGATCGCATCGCTGCCCGGCGTCACCTCGCGAAACATGCCCGGAACGCGACGTTCCAGGCTCGGGCTCGCACTTGCCGGCGGCTCGCGCAGCGGCGGCACCTCGCGCGGGGCACGCTCGTGCAGGAGCGACGCGACGGCCTCGATGCGGGCGTCGCCCATGCCCCATTTGCGCGGCACGCCGCCGAGCAGAAGGTTGGCCAGCGAGACGAGGGTCATGCCCTGGTGATGGGCCATGAAGGTGCCGACGCGGACCACGCCTTCGGCACCCGACTGCCGCGAGGGCGAATAGTCCATCGCCTCGATGAAGCCGTAGCGGCCGCGCGCGTGCACCAGCTCGAGCCGGCGCAGGTTGGCGGCGGCGCGATGCGGCGCGACCTGCGCGGCGAGCGCGGTTGCGTAGGGCGCGATCACCAGCTCGTCGGTCGGCGTGCGCCTGAGCGCCAGCCTCGGCACGCCCTGCGGCGCGTACTGGTAGGCGAGGGTGTGGTCGCTCGCCGCGTAGGCCGACTCCGAGATGCCCCATGGCACGTCGCGCTCGCGCGCGAAAGCGATGTGCTCGTGGACCGCCGCCTGCGCGGCGCTGTTGAGCACGCTCCCCCACGGCTCCTCGAGGATCAGCGTCGGCATCAGGTACTCGAACATCGAGCCCGACCACGAGCGCAGGCCGGCGAGTTCGCCGACGGCATAGAACGGGCGGCCGAGCGCTGCCCAGTGCGCCGCCGGCACGTCCCCCTTGGCGATGGCCCACAGGCCCGTGGCGCGCGCCTCGGAGGCGAGCAGGTCGTAGAAGCCGCTGTCGAGCTGGTGCTCGGCGACGCGATAGCCGATGTGAAAGAGGCGGCGCTTGCGATCGAAGAGAAAGGCGAAGTCGGGCGCCTCGGCGAGCGTGCGGCATTGCGCGGCGATGGCGCGCAGGCGCATCGCGAGCGAGGCCACATGGCCGGCCGGACTGGCATCGCGCAGGGCCGAGCGCAGCGTCGCGAGGTGATCGCCGAGGGCCCAGGCGAGCTGCTGCGACGAGGTCGGCGCGAGATCGTCGGTGCCGGTCAGCACCGACGGCGCAAGCTCCACCAGCGCGGCCTCGACCAGCGCCTCGACCCGACGCGCGTCGTTGGCGATCTCGGAGAGCGGGTCGCGCATCGCCAGGATGCCGCCGGCAGCGCTGCCGCCGATCGACGCACCCGTCGCGCCGCGCAAGGCCGCGATCCGGGCCGCCGATGAGCGCAGCGACTGGCGCATCGCCTCGGTGTCGAGCGGAGCGGCGCAGCGCGCGAGGCAGGCCTGCGCGACGGCAAGGAAATGGGTGCACAGGTTGCCGCTGTCGACGGTCGAGACATAGTGCGGGTTGAGCGGCTCGCCGGTGCGCGTGTCGTACCAGTTGAGGAAGTGGCCACGGTGCCGCGCCAGCGTGGCCAGCGTGGCCAGCGTCGCCTCCATGCGCTCGACCGTCTCGACGCCACCGATCCAGCCGAAGCGATTCGCGCAGGCGGTCGAGAGGAGGTACAGGCCGATGTTGGTGGGAGAGGTGCGGTGGGCGACGATGTCGTCGGGCGTCACCTGCAGGTTGTCGGGCGGCAGGTGACGGTCCTCGGCACCGACGCAGCGCTCGAAGAGGCGCCAGGTGTCGCGTGCGATGTCGTGCATGTAGCTCCGGTCGGCGGGCGAGAGCGCATCGACGCGCGGGCGCGGGCGCGGCCGGCTCACCCACCAGGTCCACACCGGCGCCAGCCCCCACGTGACGCAGAGGATCGTTGCGAGCACCGGATACTTGCTGCCGCCGGCGAGAAGTGCGACCAAGAGAACGGCCGCAGCGAGCGGCGCGCCCCAGTGCTTTCGCAGCAGCCCGCGAAGTTCGGTCGTGGCGGCTTTCTCCGCAGCGGCGGCCGTCTTCCACTCGAGCAGTCCGCGCCGGCTGATCACGACCCGGTAGAGCGCGCGCGCGATGGCGTCGACGGCCATCAGTGCGAGCTGCAACAGCTGCGCGAGAAGCCAGGCGCCGCTCGCGAAGGCGCGTCCGAGGTCGGCGAAGGCCTGGCGGAAGAAGTGAGTAAGGGCGATGTCGTCGCGGCTCGGTGCGAGGCCCGCGAGCGCGCCCATCAGTGGGCCACCGGAAAACGCGAACGAGACGAGGGCGAGAGCGACCCAGGGTGAGACGAAGCCTCCGGCGAGCGAGAAGACGAGGAGCGCCAGCGACATCGGCGCGACCAGCGAGCGGCGCAGGTTGTCGAACATCTTCCAGCGGTTGATCGCGCGCAGGCGCCACCGCCCGGCGTGGATCAGGAACGGCAGCAGCTGCCAGTCGCCGCGCGTCCAGCGGTGCACGCGCGAGGCGGCGACGTCGGCGTGAAAGGGCGCGTCCTCGATCACCGTGACGTCGGTCACCGCGGCGCAGCGCGCCACCGAGCCTTCGAGCAGGTCGTGGCTCAACACCGCGCCCTGGGGCAGGCGGCCGCTGAGGACGGCATGCATCGCCTGGACGTGGATCAGCCCCTTGCCGACGAAGGTGCCTTCGCCGAAGACGTCCTGGTAGACCTCCGAGCTCGCCGTGCTGTACGGATCGATGCCCGGCTGGCCCGCGAAGAGCCAGTGGTAGAGCGTGACCTGCTCGGGGTCGGGCAGCGGCGTCGCGACGTGTGGCTGGAGAATGCCGTAGCCGCGCTCGACGCGCCGGCCGTCGGCTGACAGGCGCGGCTGGTTGTGAGGATGCGCGGCGACGCCGACGAGGTCTCGCAGCCGACCGGGCGGCAGGCGCGTGTCGCTGTCGAGAGTGACCACGTAGCGCGTGCCCGGCGCCACGGTGGACGCGCGACCGAGATCGAAGAACGGGCTCTTGCCGCCTTCGGCGAGCAGGCCGATCAGCTGCTCGAGCTTGCCGCGCTTTCGCTCCCAGCCGATCCATCGCCTCTCGCTCGGTGCGAAGCGGCGCTCGCGGTGCAGGACGATGAAGCGTGCCGGCATGTCCTCGGACGTGGGATACAGCTCGTTGAGGTGCGCGATGGCGGCAACGGCGCTGTCGAGCACCGCCGCGTCGGTGTCGGTGCTTGCGGAGTCGGCGTCGGCCCAGTCGGTGAGGAGGGCGAACTGCGCGTGCCGCTCGGGGTTGGCCAGATAGTGCAGCTGCAGGTCGTGCGCGAGTTGTGGACCCGACGAGCTGGACGTCAGCATCGCCGGGATCGCCACCATCGGCCGGTGTTCGCTCGTGATGCCACTTGCGAACGCGAGTCGCGGCATCCGCACCGGACGCGACGATTCGCTGATGAGCCGGTTGACGATCGCGACGACCGCCTCGGACGCGGGGAACAGAAGCAGCAGCGCGGCCAATGCCGCCAGCCACGGCGTTGCCCCAGGGGCGGTGAATGCCTGGCTGTGGCGAACCAGAATCCAGGCGACGACGCAGAGGGCCGAGGCACTCAGCGCGAACAGGTAGGCCGGCAAGGCGGCTCGCTGCAGCGCCCGCCGTCGGCCGGCGCCGTCGTCTCGCACGCCGAGCGCACGGCACAGCTCGCCCCGGCCGGCGCCGCGAAGCCAGTGGTTGGCGACTGTCTGCGCGTCGTCTTCGCCATGCTCGTCATCCTCGACGTCGCCGTTGCGCAGCGCTGGCGAGGACTCCGGGCCGTGCATGAGGCCGAGAAGGGTTGTCGCGACCTCTCGCTCGCTGCGCGCGCTCTTTCGCGCCAGGATCTCGATCGCATGAAGCGTCTGGCTGCGTGTGTCGTCGCGCTCGGCTCCAAACGCGGGCGAGGTCAGCATCAGGCGTATGAGGACGCTGGTCGACGCGACGATCTCCGGCCAGTCGGCGTCGCCGATCGAGCGCAGCGACCGGATCGCGCTGCTCACGCTCAGGTTGTCGGCGGCCTGCGCCGCCGGCAGACCGGTCTGGATCTCCGCCAGGTGAGGTGCGACCCGTTGCAGCCAGTCGAAGAAGCGGGCGTTGGCCGGCGAGCGGTGGTCCTGGAGCTGCTGGGCCATCTGCACCATGAATGCGTTGCCGACGCCGCGCCGGTTCAGCAGTGCGAGCACCGCATCGAGCTGCTCCGGGCTGCTTGCCTCGATGCGGTCGCAGCACAGGTTGGCGACTTCGCGCGCGGCCATGCTCGCCGCGGCGCGCTCGGCGAGCCGGCGCAAATTCTCGATCAGCACGACGCGCAGCGTCGTCGGCAGCGCCCACAGCTCGCCGAGCGTGAGCTCGCGGCTCGCCTCGTAGGCCAGCAGGAAGTGGACGAGGAGGTCCTCGTCGAAGGCGCTGTCGGTATGGGCGACGAACGCCCAGGCAACGCCGTAGACGCGCGGCAGTCCGACCAGGGGTTCGTCGAGCAGCACCGGCAGGTCGCGGAAATACTGGCGCGGCAAGCCTTCCCTGATCTCGCGAAGCTGTGCTTCGATGAGGTGGAAGTTGTCGAGCAGCCACTCGGCTGCAGGGCTCACCTCATGGCCAGCCGTGGCCTGTCGGCCGATGTACCGCTGCGCCTCGCGCAGGACGCGGATGTTGTCGCGCAGTCGAGGGAAAAACGCGCCCGCCCGCGCCTTCGCGTAGGCCGCGGCGTGGGTTTCGCCGAGGCTTCGGCCGTGCTGGGCGAAACGCTCCGGCCCGAAGATCTCCGAGCGATTGGGGCGCTCCAGCGGGCCGCGTGACGGATCGAGGATCTCGCCCAGCTCGGGCGGTGCGTCGGGCACCAGCCTGAGCAGTGCCGGCAGCGCCATCCTCAGATGACCAGAGAAACCACCCCGAGGACGAAGGCGACGATGACCGCTGTGGTCACGAAGCGCGGCCCGATGAAGGCAATGAGCGAATCCGCCGCGCAGCGCAGGGCGAACATCCGGCCGCGCGAGCCATTGCAATGATCGACGTGCTCGCCGAGCGCAGAAAGCTCCATCGGCGACGTGTCGGCGCTATCGGCGAAAGACGCGGTTGCCCAGCGCCGAAGCGGAGTCCGGCGGGTGGCTGAGGCAGCGGCTTGAGGATTCATCGAAGAAGCGAGAGCATGTGCAGGGACTGTAGGAGTTGCGGGTTCGACCGTCTGTCGGCTCCGCGCGGCGGGGCCTGTAGGAAACGTCTGATCCCGCGAAGCCCGAACCTCCGACCTTACTCTCAAAGACGCTCAAAAAAAAACGCGCCGAAGCGCGTTTTGAAAGGCCCCACGGAGGGAGACCGGCCGATTCCGCGCGGGGCGGGTCGGCAAGGGGCCATTGGGAGGTAATCGTTTCGTAAGCGCGTCAGCGGGTGGCGCAGCAATCGACTCAGGGCAAGTCGGATGCCCGGGCCTCGGAGCGAGCTCGGGCACGCGCCTTCTGAGCCGCCGGCTTGCGCAGCAGGCCGGCGCCCATGTTCAGCCACGTCTCGATCGGCATCCGGCGCATGAAGTGAGTCGCGAGTTGCGGCAAGAGGCCGATGAACAGGGCCGGCCGAAGCGCCCAGCGCCAAGGTCTCACCAGAACGAGCAGGGCGCCGACCCCGAACGAGCCGAGGAGCAGGGCGAGCGGGTTTCTCTCGGCGGCCGGCTCCACCAGCGTGCGCGACGCTTCTTCTGCGGCCAGCCCGACAGTGCGCAGCGGGTGTTCGTGCCACCACATCTGCAGCGTCTCGAGAAAGATTCCCGCGCCAGGAACGTGACGGACGCCGTCGAGCAGTCGGTCGCCCAGACCGGAAAGCCCATGGGACAGGAGCGACGGGCTCGGCGGTGGATGGGCGATGGTCATCATGGCCCCGCGCAGTCGACGCCGCGAGGCTTCGAGCTGCTCGGTGGCTGACGTTTCCTTGGGAGCGTCCACGCGAACCACGGGCGGAAGCCCGTCCTGGCCCGAGCGGGATGAGCCCATCGGCACCGCTGTGCTCATGAGGTGCTCACCTCGCGCAGCATCGCCATGTCGGCATGCATCTGCTTGCGCACCTGGTCGAACGGCTGGCCGACGAGCGTCAGCCGGGCGGCAATGACGCATCCTGCAGCGATCACGAACGGCGTCAGGGGAATCACGAACATCGCCCAGGGCGCGGGGTACTCGGACGACGGAATCGCTGCGCAGATGAGCAGCGCCACCCCCACCAGAACCAGACCGACGCCCACCATGCACAGGCAGACCATGTACAGGCCGATCCGCATCATCCAGGACGTCGAGAACTTCGAAACTTCTTCGCCGACGAGCGAGGCGTAGGCTTCGACGTGGTCGCCGAGAAGATGCGGCTGGCTCACCGCCAGTCGCAGCAGGGGATGGATCATGGGACTAGTCGCGCGAACGGCTCATCATGCTGATGATGCCCATGAGCAGGGCGCCGGTCGCCGCAGCGATCAGCATCGCCTTGATCGGCTCGTCCTTGACGTAGGCCACGGTCATGTCGGAGGCTTGCGTCGCCTTCTCGCGCAATTGCTGCGACGTGTCGCGCACCGCATCCATGCCACGACGGGCGGCGGCTTCGGCTTGCGAGGTCACCTTGTTCAGGATCGGGGCGGCCTGGCTGCGCACCTCGTCGACCTTTTCCGACATCCGGTCAAGAGCCGAATCGGCCGCACGCTGCGTCGAACGAATGGCGTTCTGAGCGCCTGCTGCCGCGTTGTCGGCCACATCCTGGCCTTGTTGCGAGAGGGGCTTCGAAGTGGTGCTGCCGATGGTGTTCATGAAGATTCCTTTGCTGAGAGAGAAACTGATTTCGCCACGGCGACCGTACCGCGTTGCGATGATGGAAGTATGAAACGGTGCGCGATCGATGGCGATAGGTACGGCGCGCGGGCCCCTGTCGGGTGAGCCTCCCCACCCGTGTAGGAATCAGCCCACACGCAGCCGTCGAATTTTGATCAGGCCGCCTGCGGCACCGCGTCGACCGGCGCGTCGGGCAACGGATGCGCCGTGGCGCGCGGGGTCGCGGGCGGCAGCTCGGCCTCGATCAGCGTGCCGGCGCCTGGTGACGTCACCAGGTTCATCGTCCCGCCTTCGGCCTCCACCCGGTAGCGCATGCCGATCAGCCCATGGCGCGCGAGGCGAGGCACGGTCGCGTCGAAGCCGACGCCGTTGTCCCTGACGGTGACTCTGGCCCCATCGCCCGGGACGGGCCGCAGAGAAACGGCGACCTCGTTCGCCTTGGCGTACTTGACCACGTTGGTCAGGGCTTCCTGGACGAGACGGTAGACGGTGAGCTGGGCCGCCGCGTCGAGCGTGACCGGCTCCAGGTCGTGGCTGACGGCGATGTCGGTGCGAGCGCCGAACTCGCGCAGAAGGATCTCCAGCGCAGCCACCAGGCCCAGGTTGCTGAGCGACGACGGGCGCAGGTCCTCGATGATCCGCCGCTTCAGCGCGATGCCGCCATTGAGCGTCTCGTTGAGGTGGACGAGGCGCTCGGTGGCATCTGCAGTCGCGTTGCTGCCGAGCCGGGACTTGAGACGCGCGACGTCGAGCTTGGCGGCGGTGAGCAGCGCACCCAGCTCGTCGTGCAATTCGCGCGCCAGATGGCTGCGCTCGTCCTCGCGGACCGTCTGCAGGTGCTGGGCGAGCTCCTTGAGCTGCGCGGTGCGCGCCGCAACCTCGGATTCCAGGCGCTCCCGCTCACCCTTCATGCGCCCGGCCTCGGCAGCCAGGGCGCGGTCGAGCGTGGCAGTCTGGCGCAGATACATGAAGAGCGCGAGCAGACTCACCGCAGCCATCGCCGAGACGCCGATGCGGTTGAGCCAGAGCGTTTCGTAGATGCTGCGCCGCCCGAGCGCCACCTGCGCGGTCTCGTAGCCGAGCAGCTGCTCGCCAAGGGCGCGCACGTGCTCCATCTTCTCCCGACCGATGTCGGACAGCAGCAGTTCGCGCCATCCGTTCTCGACGCCGCGATCGTGCATGTCGATCGTCGTCGAGAGCTCGCTCAGCTTGGATTCGGTCTCCTTCATGACATCGGCCATCAGCGCCGATGTCTGCGGATCCTTGGCGTAGTACTGGTTGAGCCAGGCCAGCGTCTTGCGGGTCTCCGCCTGCGCCTGCTCGTACGGTTTCAGGTACTCGCGTCGGTCGGTCAGGAGGTAGCCGCGTTCGCCGGTCTCGGCGTCAAGGAGCGACTTCACCAGGTCGTTCAGCTTCGTGCGCGCGACGCCGCGGTCGCCCAGCTGGTCGAGCGAGGAGGTCGCATCCTGGTACGACGCTTCACTGATCGCGAGCATCGCCAGCGCCGCGAGGGCGGCCAGCGGAAAGGCGACCATGTTGCGGCGAAAGCGCGAAAGAAACTTCATCGGATTGCCGTGCCCCTAAACTTGCCTTCTCGAGCCCATCTCACGCCCAACGCGGGCGCTGCCGCCATGATCCGAATCGCCATCATCGACGACCACGCCATCGTTCGCGCCGGCCTGCGCCAGTTTTTCTCCGAGCAGGTCGACCTGACGGTGGTGGCCGAGGCCGCCAACGGCCGCGAAGCCGTCGACATCGTCAGGAAGGGGCAGGTCGACGTGCTGGTGATGGACCTGTCGATGCCCGACCAGAGCGGCGTCGACGCGCTGGCGGCGATCAAGGCGCGCGCGCCGGATCTGCCGGTGCTCATTCTCTCGGGTTTCCCCGAGGAACACTATGCGACGACCCTCTTGCGTCAGGGGGCGAGCGGCTACCTCAACAAGGACTGCGACCCCGAAGAGATCGTCAAGGCGATCCGCACGGTGTACCGGGGCCGCAAGTACATCACGGCCGGCGTCGCCGAGCTGCTTGCCGACGGTCTGGGCGGCGCAGGCGACAAGCCGGCTCACGAGCAATTGTCCGAGCGAGAGTTCCAGGTCTTCCTCCGGCTGGCCAAGGGCGAGACCATCGGCCACATGGCCGACAGCATGTCCCTCAGTGTGAAGACGGTGAGCACGTATCGCACGCGGGTGATGGAGAAGATGAAGCTCGCCTCGAACAGCGACCTGACCTACTACGCGCTGAAGAACGGGCTCATCCAGTGATGCGCGCTGGTCAGTGACGCGGGCTGCCTATCCGAGGGTGCTGTTGAACTCGCTGCCCGTGCCGCCGTCGGCGAGCCGGCAGCAATACAGGATCAGCGCGTCGATCTCGTTCGACTTGTCGAAGACCCGGTCGGCGCCGAGTTCCAGGCACTTGCGCCGCATGTCCGGCGTGGCGTAGTTGCTGAGCACGACGAGCTTGACCGGAAGGCCCGAGCTCGAAGCCGCCTTCAGCACGCCGAGACCGGAGCCGCTCTTCAGGAAAATGTCGACGACGACGAGATCGCAGCGGTTCTCCGACCGCACCAGCCAGGCGACCGCGCCCGACTCGTCCTCGGCGGTGCCGACGACATCGATCGGCGCCATCTCCTCGAGGGCGGCGACCAGGTTCTCGCGAATGACCGGGCTGTCTTCGACGATGAACGCTTTGAGCTGGCTCATGGACGGGTCGGCCGAGTCGAAGAGCGCCGCCAACCCCGGCTCGATCGAGCCCTCGAAGGGAGTCGATCTGGCTGAGAGGGAGGACAAGGGGAAGGCACGCGAGGGCAACACCGGACGCCGCAGTGTCGGCGATGCGACCACAGGGCACGGACCGAGAAGGACGCTTCGTCCAGTAGGCGCCTTCCTACATTGGCTGCTGAGCGCGTACTGCGTCACGATCTCGCCCGTCGAAGCCGCGCCGGCGTCGGGTGCGATGGGCGTCCCGCCGCCATCGCTCGTGGTCGGCTCCAAGCGCTTCACCGAGTCGTACGTGCTCGGCGAGATCATCACCCGAACCTTGATCGCGTCGGGACGCTCTGCGATCCACCGGCAGGGCCTGGGCAACACCGGGATCCTCGAGCAGGCGCTCGCGAGCGGGGCGATCGATCTCTATCCCGAGTACACCGGCACGATCGTTCGCGAGCTCCTGAAGCGTGAAGGCAACCCGCCGCTCGACGAGCTCAATCGCTGGCTCGCCCCGCGCGGATTGAAGGCAGCGATCCCCTTCGGCTTCAACAACACCTACGCCCTCGCGATGACGCGCGAGAAGGCGGGCGCGCTGCACATCTCGCGCCTCTCCGACTTGTTCGGGCCCGCCGGCGCGTCGCTCAGTCTCGGGCTGTCGCACGAATTCCTCGAGCGCGGCGACGGCTGGCCGGCGCTCCGCCAGGCCTACGGCGGCGCGGACCTGAGGCCATACGGCCTAGATCACGGACTCGCTTACGACGCGATCGCCTCGGGGCGCGTCGACGTCATCGACGTCTACTCGACCGACGCCAAGGTCGGCCGGCTCGGCCTGGTCGTCCTCGAGGACGATCGCCATTTCTTTCCCGCGTACGAGGCTGTTGTGCTGATGCGCGCAGCGGTCGACCCGGCGCCGCTGGCCGGGCTCACGGGGGCGATCGACACGGCGACGATGATCGCGATGAACGCCGCGGTCGAGCTCGACGGGCGCAGCTTCGCGGAGACGGCGAGCAAGTTTCTCGCCGGCGGCTTCGCCAGGCCGGCCGCATCGGCGTCGGCTTCTGCGACGAACGCAACAAGCGCAACGAGCGCTTCTGCAAGCGCCGCGCAGGCTCCGGCCCGTCCCAAGGCGAGCCTCGTCGATCGAATCTTCGCCCCCGACTTCGCCCGCCTTGCCGGAGAGCACCTGCTCCTCGTCTTCGGATCGCTCGTTCTGGCGATCGCCGTCGGCGTGCCGCTGGGCGTCGTCGCCTGGCGCTGGCCACGACTCGAGGCGCTGGTGCTCGGCGTGGTCGCCATCCTGCAGACCATCCCGTCGCTGGCGCTGCTCGCGTTCCTGATCGCGATCATCGGCAGCATCGGCGTCGTCCCGGCGGTGATCGCGCTCTTCCTCTACGCGCTGCTGCCGATCGTGCGCAACACCCATGCCGGCCTGCAGAGCGTGACCGGCGGGATGGCGCAGGCGGCGCTCTCGCTCGGCATGACGCCGCGGCAGGCGCTCGCCCACGTCCAGCTCCCGCTCGCGGCGCCGACGCTGCTCGCAGGCGTCAAGACGGCTGCGGTGATCAACGTCGGCACGGCGACGATGGCGGCCTTCATCGGCGCCGG
>JBDTJD010000388.1:0-3122 GCA_039935975.1 Caldimonas sp. | reverse complement strand
CGAGCTTGGCCGAGCGCAGCGCCTTGTCGAGGAAGACGTGCGCCGTCGTTCCGGTCGTCGTCGCGATCTGCTTGCCCTTCAGGTCGGCGATCGACTTGACCGAGTCGTCGCGCACCCAGAGCTGGGCGGTCGCGTACTCGATGTCGTTGATGAGAAAGACCTTGCCCTGGCCGCGCGCCGGGAAGTTCGAGACGACGGCGCCTGTGGAGAGCACGTCGAGGCTGCCGCCGATCATGGCCTGGAAGAGCTCGAGGCCGGTCGTGAACTGCCTCAGCTCGAGCTCGAGGCCATGCTTGGCCCATGCGCCCGACTGCTGGCCGATGAAGATCTGGCCGTCGACGGCCGGCGTGTGGAGGTAGCCCACGCGCAGCTTGGTCTTGGCTTGCGCGAAGACGGGGCTCGCGAAGCCGGCGAGGGTGGCGGTCGCGCCGGCGGCGCCGGCCTGGAGAAGGGTTCTGCGGCGAAGGGTCATGGTGGGTGTCTCCTTGTGGTGGGTCGCTATCGGGACGGCGCTGCGGCCTGCCGCGCCTGCGCCTCGTACTCTTCCATCACGAGCGCGCGGATGCGTGCCCGCAGCTCGGCGAAGCGACGGTCCTCGTGGATCGCCTCGTCGCGCGGGTAGGCGAACGGCACGTCGACGATCGTGCGCACGCGCGCCGGCCGGGCCGTGACGACGACGATGCGCGACGAGAGGTAGATCGCCTCGTCGACCGAGTGCGTGATCAGCAGCACCGTCTTGCCTTCCGTGGCCAGCACCTGCAGCAGCAGGTCCTGCATCGCCGAGCGCGTCTGCGCGTCGAGTGCGCCGAAGGGCTCGTCCATGAGCAGGAACTCGGGCTGCACGGCGTAGGCGCGGGCGAGCGCGAGGCGCTGGCGCATGCCGCCCGAGAGGTGCTTGGGATGATGGTCGGCGAAGTCGGCCAGGCCCATCAGCGAGAGGTAGCGGTCGACGATCTCGTCGCGCCGGCCGGCATGCGCCTTGTTGGCCGCCAGGCGCAGGCCGAACTCGATGTTGCCGCGCACCGTGAGCCACGGGAAGACGCCGTACTCCTGGAAGATCACGCCCCGGTCGGGGCCGGGCGCGTCGATCGGCCGGTTGTCGAGCAGGACCTGGCCGCTGGTCGGCTTGACGAAGCCGCCGACGATGTTCATCAGCGTCGTCTTGCCGCAGCCCGACGGACCGATGATCGAGACGAACTCGCCCTGGCGCACGTCGAGGCTGACGCCGTCGACGACGCGCATCGGCCCGTTCGCGGTCGGGAACTCGACGGCGACGTCGTCGAAGCGCAGGCGCACGATGTCGGTCATCGGGTTGATCATCGGCAGGGTGTCGAGCATGTCGTCGCGGCCGTTCAGGCGATCCGGTCCTGCCACGCGACGAGGCGGCGAGTCGCGGCGCGCAGGGCGAGGTCCATGGCGAGCGCGATCAGGCCGATGCAGATGATGCCGACGTAGATCGTGTCGAGCTGGAAGAACGATGACGCGTTCTGGATCAGCGCGCCGAGCCCCTGCTGGGCGGCGATCAGCTCGGAGGCGACCAGCGTCGCCCAGGCGACGCCGAGCGCGACCCGGATCGCGGTGAGGATGTGCGGCACCGCCAGCGGCACGATCACGCGGCCGAAGATCTCGGCGTCGCTCGCGCCGAGCGTCCGGGCGACCCGCACGTAGATCGGCGAGATCTGGCCGATGCCCTCGACCATCACGATCACGCCGGCGAAGAACGAGGCGTAGACCAGGATGACCGTCTTGGCGACCTCGCCGATGCCGAAGTAGACGATCACCAGCGGAATGAGCGCGATCGGCGGCAGGGCGCGGAAGAAGTTGATGAGCGGGTCGAAGAAGGTGCGCACGCCCGCGTACCAGCCGATCGCGAAGCCGACCGGCACGGCGGCTGCGACGCCGAGGAGCACGCCGACGAAGACGCGCTGCGTCGACATCCAGACGTCGAGGGCGAGCCGGTCCCTGGCGAGCTCGACGAATTTCGCGAGCACGGCGTGCGGCGCCGGCACGAGCGACGGGTTGACGAGCCCGCTCATGCGGATCGCGTACCAGAGCGCGAGGATCGCGAGCCAGGGTGCGGCGATCAGGGCGGCGCGGCGGAAGGGGTTGTGCGCTTGCGGGTTCAAAGTGACGAACGTACTATCAACCATCCCTTTATATCGCAAGCCCATGGCCACCCACAACCGGGAAAGCCCCGCCGCGCCTCCGATCGCGCGGGTCGAGGTGCACGTCCTGCGCTGGCCGGTCGCCGTGCCGGTGCGCACCGCGTTCGGCGTCATGCACGACCGGCCGGCGGTGCTCGTGCGCATCGAAGATGCCGACGGTGCGTTCGGCTGGGGCGAGTCGTGGTGCAACTTTCCTTCGTGCGGCGCCGAGCACCGCGCCCGGCTGATCGAGACGGTGCTCGCGCCGCTCGTCGTCGGCCGCGCGTTCGAGTCGCCCGAGGCCGCCTTTCTGGAGCTTTCGCGAAAGACCGCCGTGCTCGCGATCCAGTCGGGCGAGCCGGGTCCGATGGCGCAGGCGATCGCCGGCGTCGACATCGCCCTGCACGATCTCGCAGCGCGCCGCGCCGGGCTGCCGCTCTGGCGAATGCTCGCCGGCGGCGATCGTGCGAGCGGGCGCGGGTCTTCGGCCTCCGTCGCGGTGTATGCGAGCGGCATCAATCCCGACCGCGCCGGCGAGACCGTGGTGCGCCTGATCGGCGAGGGCCACACCGCCTTCAAGCTCAAGGTGGGCTTCGACGCCGCAGGCGACGTCGCCAATCTCGTCGACGTGCGCGCCGCGGCCGGTCGCGACGCCGCCCTGATGGTCGACGCGAACCAGGCCTGGGACGTCGAGACGGCGATCGCGATGGCCGATCGGCTCGCGCCGTGCGGGCCGGGCTGGATCGAAGAGCCCCTGCGGGCCGACCGGCCGTGGCCGGAATGGCAGCGCCTCGCCGCGACGTCGACGGTGCCGCTGGCGGCCGGCGAAAACGCGATCGGCGAAGAGGCGTTCGACGCGCTCATCGCCTCGCGCAGCATTGCCGTCGTCCAGCCCGACATCGCGAAGTGGGGCGGCGTCTCGGGCGTTCTCGCGCTCGTGCCGCGCATTCGCGCCGCGCGGCTTCGATGGTGCCCGCA
>JBDTJD010000387.1:0-3376 GCA_039935975.1 Caldimonas sp. | reverse complement strand
TGCCCGGCCGGGGCGTTCTTGCTGATGGTGGAGCCGCCGCCGATGGTGGCGCCGTCGCCGATGCTCACCGGCGCCACCAGCAGGCAGTTGCTGCCGACCTGCACGTCGTCGCCGATGGTGGTGCGATGCTTGTTGACGCCGTCGTAGTTGGCGGTGATGCTGCCCGCGCCATAATTGACTCTGGCACCTATCGTGGCGTCACCCAGGTAGGCCAGGTGGTTGGCCTTGGCGCCACGCGCGAGCGTCGAGTTCTTCACCTCGACGAAGTTGCCGATGTGGACGTCGGCGCCGAGCGTCGCGCCGGCGCGCAGTCGCGCGAACGGGCCGACGGTCGCGCCGCGGCCGACGCGCACGCCGAGGGCCTCGCCGTCGATGTGGGTGTAGGGACGGATTGCCGCACCGGCGGCGATCGTCGCGTTGCGAAGCATGCAGTACGGGCCGATGCGCACGCCGTCCTCCAGCTCGACCCGTCCCTCGAACACGCAGCCGACGTCGATCTCGACATCCCTGCCGCAGACGAGCTCGCCGCGCACGTCGAAGCGGGCCGGATCGGCGAGACGCACGCCCGACTCCATCAGCCGCAGCGCGGCGGCCCGCTGGAAGCGCCGCTCGAGCTCGGCGAGCTGGGTCGGGCTGTTGACGCCGAGCACCTCGGTCTCGCTCGTCGCCGCCACCGAGGCGACGGTCACGCCCTCGGCGACGGCGAGCCCGACGACGTCGGTCAGGTAGTACTCGCGAGCGGCGTTGTCGTTGCGCAGGGCGGCGAGCCAGCGCTTCAAGGCGCGTGTCGGCGCAGCCATCACGCCGGTGTAGATCTCACGGATCCTGCGCTGCTCGTCGCTGGCGTCCTTTTCCTCGACGATGCCGACGACGGCGCCCGCTGCGGCCGCGGTGCGCTCGCCCGCGCGACGCACGATGCGGCCGTAGCCGCGCGGCGCGTCGAGCTCGATCGTGAGCAGGGCGAGCTGCGCGGGCGTCGCTGCGGCGACGAGGCGCTGCAGCGTCCCGGTCTCGATCAGCGGCACGTCGCCGTTGAGGACGAGCGTGATGCCGTCGTCGTCGAGAAGAGGTGCGGCCTGCTGCAGCGCGTGGCCGGTGCCGAGCTGCGGCTCCTGGCGGACGAAGGACAGGCCGGGGGCGGTCACGCTTTTCTCGACGGCCTCGGCGCCATGGCCGGTGACGACCACGGTGCGCTCGGCGCCCAGGCCGGCAGCCGCGCCGAGAACGTGCTGCAATAAATGACGCCCGCCGAGCGAGTGCAGCACCTTCGGCTTCGCCGAACGCATCCGGGTTCCTTGTCCTGCCGCCATGATCACGACGTTCAACACCATGCTGCCAGCCGCCTCATCGAAGTACCCACCCCGGAACCGACTCCGGTCGTCGATTATCGCGGCGCTGACGCTCGTCATCTGCGCGCTCGCGGCGGGCTGCAGCCTCCTCAAGATCGGCTACGGCCAGGCGAGCCCGCTCGCCTTCCGCTGGCTCGACGGCTACGTCGACTTCGACGACGCCCAGTCGCTGCGCGTGCGCACCGCGCTCGACGAGGCGATGCGCTGGCACCGTCGCACCCAGCTGCCCGACTATGTGGAGCTGCTCGTGCGCGCCGAGGGCGAGGTGCGGGGCGACGTGTCGCCCGAGCGCATGTGCGCCTGGGGGCGTGACCTGCGCGACCGGGGCGACGTGCTGGCGCAGTACGCGCTGCCGACGGTCGTCGAGATCGCGCTCACGCTCTCGCCGGCGCAGATCGGCAACATCGAGAAGCGCCAGGTCAAGACCAACGCGGAGTGGCGCGACGACCATCTCCAGCGCGACCCCGAGAAGCGGCGCCGCGCCGAGGTGAAGCGCGAGATCGAGCGGGCCGAGGAGTTCTACGGCGGCCTCGACGACGGCCAGCGCGCGCTGGTCTTGCGCTCGGTCGCAGCTTCGCCGTACGACGCCGAGCTGAGCTACGCCGAACGCCTCGCGCGCCAGCGCGACGCGGTGGCGCTCGTCCGGCGCTGGCGCGACAGCGGCACGGGGCGCGACGAGGCGCTGGCGCAAGCCCGGGGCTGGGTCCAGCGCCTGGAGCGATCGCCGCGCCAGACCTATCGCCTCTACTCGGACCGTCTTGCCGACTACCGCTGCAGCTTCGCGAGCGAGCTCCACAACACGACGAGCGCCGGGCAGAGAAGCGAGGCGGTGAAGAAATTGAAGGGCTACGAAGGCGACCTGCGCGCGCTGATCGCAGAAGCTGCCCCGGGCTGAGTCGAGACGCTGGCGATCGGCGCCGGGCGGTCAGCGCGCCCCGGGGACCGTGACTGGGTGCGGGTTGGTCGTGCTGCCGGCCGGGAAGTCCTTGAGGGCGGCGACGAACATCGCCGGCACGATCGTCGCCACCCCGGTGGTCGACCCTTCGTTCTGCGCCCGCGCCTCGTACAGGGGCTCGCCCGTGCGCTTGTCGCGGATCAGGAGCGCGACCTCGCGTTGGTAGCTCGGGAAGTCGCTGTAGGCGCCGCCCCAGAGGCCGCCGCGCCAGCCGGGATAGCCATAGGGCCTTCCGTAGCGGCCGAACGGCCGGTGCCAGACGCCGAGGCCGCCGTACCAGAAGGGGTCGTCGTAGGGATAGCCGTCGGTCTCGACGATGCGCGCCCCGACCTGGACCGTGACGTCGGGAGCCGCCCCTTCGGGGGTCGGCACGAAGCCCGCGCCCTCGATCGCGCGCCGCGCGGCGTCCTCCAGCATCTGCGCCTGCTGCGGCCGGCTCTGTTGCGACGGCAGCCGTTCGAAGGCGTACGTGGAGGGAAGGCGACCGCTCGGCCAGCGGCTGTAGCTCGAGACGTCGGCCGCCACGTCGTTCAGCGAGGCACAGGCCGACAGCGTCGCCGCCGCTGCGATCGCGATCGCCACCAGAAACCTGCTCATGCTGTATCCCCTCTCGGCGCCCGGGCACCCCGCGCTGGCGTGGACATGGCGGCGGCGGCGCCATCGTTTGCTGGCGCCAGCGACGGACCGGCCGGCTCGTCGCTGCCATCGAAAGCTCGATCGCCGTCGGCGTCGGCGATGCCGGTCGGTTCGATACCGGCGAAGGCGAAGAGTTTTCGGTCCATGAGATGAGAGGGCACGACGCGTGCCATGGCGTCGAAGATGCGCTCGGTCCGGCCCGGATCCTCGCGCTCCCAGGCGCGCAGCATCTCGCGCACACGGACGCGCTGCAGCGTCTGCTGGTTGCCGCAGAGCGTGCACGGGATGATCGGAAAGGCCTGCTCGACCGCCCAGCGCTCGAGGTCGGTCTCGGCGACGTAGGCGAGCGGCCGGATGACGACGTGCCTGCCGTCGTCGCTGACGAGCTTGGGCGGCATGCCCTTCAGGCGGCCGCCGAAGAACATGTTCATGAAGA
>JBDTJD010000386.1:0-4895 GCA_039935975.1 Caldimonas sp. | reverse complement strand
GCCGGCTCGTGCCCGGAATTCGCGCGAGGTCGACGACGCTCGCGGTGTCTTTCCCGCTGATCGGCTGCACCCGGGCGCAACGCGCGATATCGGCCATCGCCGGCGCGCCGGGCAGCAGCATCGCCAGGACGGCGAGGAGCGCCGCGCGCTGGCGGGCTCGCGATGCGGCGGGCCGCTGCTTCACGCGCGTCGACAGCTCGATCACGGCGCCGGCACGCAGTACTTCGCACCTTGGATCGTCTTCTCCCGGAATCCGGACGGGCAGCCTTGGAAAGAGACGGGCTTGATCGGCACGATGCAGCGGTCGGTGACGGTACGGACATCCTCGAGTTGTGTGCTGATGTCGTACGGCTTGAAGTACTGGGCGCCCACGGTCTCCGAAAGCAGGGCCTCGGTGCCGGCCGGGCAGGACGGGAGGGCGTGACTCGGCGCCGGGGGCGACGCCGGTTTCGTGACGGCCGCGATGCAACGACCCGAAACTCCACGGGTATCTTCGACCTGGGCGGGCTTGCTCATGTCGGGATGGCTGTAGACGGCATATGTCGTCCCGGATTCGAGGGCCACCTTGCCCATGCCGCACGGGTTCACGGGCATCGGACAGCACGCCACGAGGCCGAACGCGACCAGTCCGAGCAAGGCGGTCCCCCATGCCAGACGGCGCCGCGCGGCCGCCAGGATGCCCCCGGACGCGGTGATCGAAGCAAACGCATTCATCGTCATTCCCCTTTTCAGTGGTTTCATCTACAAGCTCAGCGACAGCCTCAGCCTGAGCGATCGACGCGGGCTGAACTGGGATCCCTCGAGACCGATATCCTGAAACCTGAAGGACTTGTCCAGCAGGTTGGTGCATTCGATGCTGACAATGCCTCGTCGCTGCGCGAATCGGTAGCCCACCGCCGCGTTGACGACGCGAAAGCGACTGGAGCCGTCGACCAGAGTGAAGGACTCGTCGTTGAAGCGCCCGTGCTGGCTCACGTGTGTCACGACGAGCGACGACCAGAGGCCGCGCGGGCCGAACACGTTCAGAGACACCGGCAACTGAGTCGTGTCGACGATCGAGAATCCCTCGTCCCCGACCGAGTCTTCGGTTCGTGCGTACCGGGTGTGGCGGACCCGCACGCCGAGCGTGGCGACCTTGCCCAGCGTCCAGTGGACGTAGGCTCCTGCCTCACGCTCGCGATAGCGGTGAAACTCGATCGACTCGTCGCCGTTGATGAGCGGCACGTCGACGTTGCGTCGGCTCAGCGACGCGCCGGCTCGCATCGTGTCGTAGGGCTTGAAGTCGGCCGCCAATGCGCCGCCCGACGACTTGCTGCCGTTGCCATCGTCGTAGTACTGATCGATTCCGGAGACCTGAGTCGGCTCGAGCCCGGCGTCGGCGTTGATCTTTCGCTTGACGACGCGAAAGAACGCGGCTCGAAGCGTGGTCTCGATGCCCGGATGCCAGATCAAGCCGAGCTTGGGATTGATGCGATGCTCGTCGCCGGCCTCGCGGGTCTTCAGGTGGTCGTAGGACAGGCCGGCTTGCGCGTACAGGATGTTGGGCACCAATCCGTATGTGCCGTACGAATAGGCGTTCAGGTGGTCGGGGCGAGAGTCGATGGCCGTCCCGAACACGTTCTCGCTGGTCTTGCCCTGGAAGTAGCTCGCCCCCGAAACGACCGAAAGGTTCGGCGCTCGAAAAACGTGCTGGATCTCAGCGCGGTTAGACATGGTCTTGACGTCGATCACGAAACCGCCGCTGAAATCGTCGGTCGTGCGGTCGACCCGGTGATTGAGCGACACGAGGATTTCCGAAGAAGCGTTGAAGGAATGGCGAACGCCGACCCTCAACTCCTCGGCCCGATTGGCGTTGCGCTCGGACGGCGACGCGCTTTGCGGATTGAACCGGCTGACGATGTCGCCGTAATCGCGCCGCTGGTGAGTAAGCTCGAGTTGCGCGGTGGTTGAAGGCGACCCGGCGACCTGGATCAATGCGCTCTGGGAAGACTCTGCCGAATCGCCGTTCGGCCGCGTCCCGTCGGTCGCGAAATGGAGCACGCTGGCGCCGAAGCCGATGTTGTCGCGGACGAGCGAGTAGATCCCTTGCTCGCCATTGGTGCGCTGGTTGCCGACGACACCGTGCAGTTGCACGCTGGACCCGTTCGCCAGAAACAGCGATCCGAATTCATTCAGTCCGAGCGCGTTGGCACCTTCCGACGGAAGCGAGAACAAGCGGTCGTTCGAGAGCTGTGCCTGGAGCGGTGTGACGCTCAGCGGCTGGCGCAACTGCGCCTGCAGCAACTCACTCGCTCGCGTGATCTCATGGCGCGGCGAGTCCGCCGAGGCGTCCGACAGGAATCGATGCGCGGACGAGCTTGACGGGTCGACCGCCAGTGAGGTGGCGGCCTGCGCGAGGGCGGCTTCGCGAAGGTCGATCTCGAGAAAGCTCCGGGCCAGGCTCGCGTTGCGGGTCGCGAGATCCTCGTCGAGAAGGAGCCTCGACCGATAGACGGCGCGCCGATCGTTGAGCCGGATCGATTCCAGGATGTCGTCGACGGCTGCAATCGGATGGTTGTCGGCGCTCTTGCGCAGGCTGTCGTACAGCCAGGGCGTCGGGTCGTTCGGATCCAGCGTCCTGGCGAGGTCGAACTGAGTCGAGGCGAGCGAGCTTCGCCTCTCGTCGTAGTAGGCCTTGCCGAGATAGCTGCGCAGCAAGGACTGCGTCGGATCGAGAACCGCGGCGAGTTCGATGTCGGCGCGACCCGCGGCCAGTTGACCCGCCCGGATGCGCGTGAGGCCCAGGCCGAGTCGAGGCAGAGGATCGGTCGCGTCGAGCGCGATCGCGCTCTCGAAGGACGCTCGCGCAGCAGGGAGATCGAACCGGGTCAGGTGAGCGAATCCGAGCACCGTCTGCGTTCTATCGAGTCCAGGATCGAGCCGGGTCGCCATCTGTGCCGACAACAAGGCGTCGTCGAGCTGACCGAGAGACATCTGCAGCTCCGCGCGACGGGCAAAGGCGAGCGCGTTGGCCGGCTCGACCTCCGTGGCCCGCTGCGCGCTGGCAAGCGAATCCTCGATCGCGAAGCGCGACTGCTGGACGTAGGACCGTGCCAACCAGCCGGCCGCCGACCTCGGACTCAGCTCGACCGCGTGGTCGGCATACTCGCTCGCGCGATCGCGATCGTTTTCCGCCACCGCGATCGCCGCCAGCAGGGCGAAGACCGACGCGTCGGTCGAGACGCCGCCAGCGACGCCCGAAGCGAGCGACCGAACGAGCGACTGCTTCGCGTCGCTCGTGCGGCCGGCCGACAGGAACCGAGCGGCACAGGCGATGGCGGCGGGCAAGGCGGCCTGGGGTGGGAGGACGGACGGCACGTAAAGCGTCCAGACGACCGCGTCGCGCGGACGCACGACAAGGACTTTCGTCGGACCTTGCGTGGCGCTTGCGACGACGGCCTCCCCTGCTGCCACCAGGAGCGGGTCAGGCGTCGCGTCGACGCGCACCCGGCCTTCGTAGACGGTGATGCGGTCGGTCTCGGACAGCTCTGTCCCGGCTGCGCAATCGTCGCTCCCCGGCGGGTCGGCCCGACGTCGGGCCTCGACGAGAAACTCCGTCCCTTCGACGTTGGCATTGATGAAGGGCGTCCTCACCCTGAAGGGACGAGGCGTCCGACTGATGACGTAGATCGCCCCAGAGACCACGTTCAACAAGGCGGGGCGGGCTCCGGCCGATGGCGACAAGGTCACCGTCGTGCCTTGGTCGAGCCGCACGACCGTGGCGTTGGACAAGAGCAGGGCCGCCTGGGCGCCTTGATGGACGACCACCGTATCGCCAGCACACAGACCCGCGTTGACGTCGGCGACTGTCAAGCGGCTCGTTCCCTGGCGAACGAGTTCGACGCTGCCCTTGACGAGGACCAGCTGAGCCAGGGACGGACTGCAGTCGGCGGCCCGGGCGACGCTGGCGCAGACCATGAGCGCCACCCAGATGCATCCCCTACCAAGCGACAACACTCGGAAAGAACGAGCCGGATTACTGTGACTCCGTCCGACACTCGCCATGTCTGCCCTCGCGAGCGCCCTCGCCGTGATTTTGATTCGACTCGTCCCGCTTGCGGCGGAATGCGATGCTCGGAGGGCGCCATCAAAGCTTACTCCTCCGTTTCGAATCCGCATAGGGATGCCGAGCCGCTGCAGTCCACTCATTTGCTGTCGATCCGGATCGCAGCCTTCCATTCAGCCCCCGGGGGGTGCAGCCGCAGGCGTTCGCAGTGCGCAGCGTAGAAGCGAGCCGGGCCGTCTTCTGGTGCGGCGTCGAGGATTCGCGCGAACGACGCGGCGGCCTCCTGCCAGCGGCCCTGCTCGTAAGCATCCAGCGCGGCGGCGAATTGCGCATGACGGGCAGACTCGTCGCCCCGGGCCGGATCGTCACGGCGGCCGACAAGCTCGACGAGGGAGACTGACTTGGACTTGCCGGCCAGCAGGAACGAGCCGAGGGGTCGGACGAGAAAATCGTCCAGATCCTGCACTGTTTCAGCCGACGCGAGAATGTGCGTCCCGAGCACCTTGTTCAAACCTTGGATGCGCGACGCCGTGTTGACGATGTCGCCCACCGCCCGGTATTCGTAGTGCCCCGAGGCGCCGATGTTGCCGAACAACATGTCGCCCGAGTGCAGCCCGAAGCGGGTGAGGAGCGGCGGCCGGTCGCCGCCTCCGGAATCGTTGAAGCGGTCCAATGATCGGGCGATCTCGAGCGTGGCCTCGCACGCGCTGCGGCGCACGTCGATGTCGGACGTGGTTCTGGCCCACACCGCCACCATCGAATCGCCGACGACGTCGGCCACCACGCCCTTGGAGCGCTCGACCGGCACGAACAGATGGGCGTAGTACTCGTTCATCAGCTCGCCCAGCCG
>JBDTJD010000385.1:0-2721 GCA_039935975.1 Caldimonas sp. | reverse complement strand
GTCTCGGCCTCGGTGATGCCCGACGACCAGCAGAAGATCGTCGCCTCGGGCTTCGACGCGTTCGTCACCAAGCCGATCAACCTCAGGCAGTTTCTCGAGACGGTGAAGCGCTTCCTCGAGGGCGGGCGGGCGCCGCAGTGAGCGACGCGGCGATCCCGGCGACGGGCGCCACCCGCTCGGTCGCCAAGATCCTCGTCGTCGACGACGTCGCGATGAACGTCAAGCTCCTCGCCGACCTGCTCGGCGCGAAGGGCTACGCGACGTGCACCGCATCGTCGGGCGCAGAAGCACTCGCGAAGCTCGACAGCGATCACCCCGACCTCGTCCTGCTCGACGTCATGATGCCGGGCATGAGCGGCTACGAGGTCTGCGCGGCGATTCGCGCCGACCCGGCGCAGGCGATGCTGCCGATCGTGCTCGTCACCGCGCTTGATCCGGCCAAGGAGCGCGCCAAGGGGCTGGATGCCGGCGCCGATGATTTCCTGACCAAGCCGGTGAGCCAGGCCGAGCTGCTCGCACGCGTGCGCTCGCTGCTTCGCATCAAGTCGCTCTATGACGAGGTGCTGCGCCAGAAGCTCGAGCTCGCCGAGCTCAACCGCACGCTCGAGGCGCGCGTCGAGCGCGGCGCGCGCGAGCTCGAGAAGGTCGGCCGCCTCAAGCGCTTCTTCTCGCCCCAGCTCGCCGAGCTCATCGTCGCCGGCGGCGCCGACGATCCGATGAAGAGCCACCGGCGCGAGATCACCGTCGTCTTCCTCGACCTGCGCGGCTTCACCGCCTTCACCGAGACCGCCGATCCGGAAGACGTGATGGGCGTGCTCGGCGAGTACCACGCCGCCGTCGGCCGGCTCGTCCTCGCCCACGAAGGCACGCTCGAGCGGTTCTCGGGCGACGGCATCATGGTTTTTTTCAACGATCCGCTGCCGGTCGCCGATCCGGCAGCGCGGGCGACGAAGATGGCCGTCGCGATCCAGGCCGAGGTGCGCGAGCTGGCGCGTGGCTGGGCCCGGCGCGGCTACGACCTGACCATGGGCATCGGCATCGCTCAGGGCTTCGCGACGATCGGCGCGATCGGCTTTCCGGGCCGGATCGACTACGGCGCGATCGGCACCGTCACCAACCTGGCCGCGCGCCTGTGCAACGAGGCGCGCGGCGACGAGATCCTCGTCTCGCAGCGCGTGCGTTCGCTGCTCGACGGTCACGGCATCATGGTCGAGGCGGCGGGCGAGCTGGCGCTGAAGGGGTTCCATCGGCCGGTGCCGGCCTATCGTGTCGTTTGATGAGGTTTCAAGCGGGGCGATGGGCTAGAGTGAATCGCCCGTCGTGGCGCTCGCTTCGCAGTGGCCTCGCGACGGGCGCCACTCCAGGACCCGTGATGGACCGACGCCAGATTCTCTTCGCCGCGGTCGCGCTGTCGGCGCTGCCGCGAGTCGCCTTTGCGCAAGCCGGAGCGCGTGTGGCGCGCATCGGTTGGGTCACGGCGCAACGTCCGGCGAGCCTCGTGCCCTATGTGCAGGCGTTTCGTGCCGCGCTCGCCGAGCGCGGCTTCGCCGAGGGCAGCAACCTCACGATGAGCTTTCGCTACGGCGACGACGACCTGTCGAAGGTCCCGGCATTGACCGAGGAGCTTGTCAGGCTGCCGGTCGATCTGATCGTCGTCCAGGGCGAGGCCGTGCTCGAGCTGCGCGGGATGAACCTGCCCGTCCCGGTGGTCTACGCCTACAGCGGCGACCCGGTAGCGGCGGGCCTCGCCTCGAGCCTGGCGCGGCCGAACGCGACGATGACCGGTCTCACCTTCCTGGCGACCGAGCTGAACGGCAAGCGCCTCGAGCTGCTGAGCGAGCTGACACCCGGCGCCCGCCGGGTCGCGATCCTCGCCAACCCGCAATACCCGGGCGAGTCGGGTGAGCGTGCGAACGCCGAAGCCGCGGCGGGCCGGATCGGACTCGACGTGCACTACTACGCCGCGCGAACGCCCGAGGAGCTGGCCGCCGCGTTCACGAGGATGACCGCCGACCGCATGCAGGGCATCTCGCTCTTCGCCGACAGCTTCACGGTGCAGAACCGCGTCGGCATCATCGGCTTCGCCCTGCGCCAGCGCCTGCCGCTGGTCACGAGCTGGCCGGTGTTCGCCGACAGCGGCGCCCTCTGTACGTACGGCCCGCGCCTGGTCGATTCGTACCAGCGCCTCGCGTATTACGCAGACCGCGTCCTGCGCGGCACCAGGCCGGCCGACCTGCCGATCGAGCAGCCGGCGACGATCGAGACCATCGTCAACCTGAAGACGGCCGCAGCGCTCGGCCTCAAGGTGCCGCAGTCGGTGCTGGTGCGCGCCGATCGGGTGATCGGCTGACGAGCGCGAACGCGGCAGCGTCGGGCGCGTTCGACAGGATCGCGGCGACCGCCGCGACGGTCATCGTGGCTGCGGCCGCGCGAGCCAGGCTTCGGCCATGCGCACCCAGAGCGAGCCGCCAAGCGGAATCAGGTCGTCGTTGAAGTCGTAGCTCGGGTTGTGCAGCATGCACGGGCCCAGGCCGTGGCCGCCGATGCGATGGGTGCCATCGCCGTTGCCGATGAGGAAATAGCAACCCGGCTTCTCGAGCAGGTAATAGCTGAAGTCTTCGGAGCCCATCGTCGGCTCGAACTCGTGCACGTTGTCGGCGCCGACCATGTCGATCATCACCTGGCGGGCGAACGCGGTCTCGTCGGGATGATTGATCGTCG
>JBDTJD010000384.1:0-5298 GCA_039935975.1 Caldimonas sp. | reverse complement strand
TGGTCGAAGCGCTGCGCGCCAGCCTCGGCGCCCGCGCCGGCGCGAAGGCCAAGGCGGCGCCGGTGAAGTCGGCCGCCGCCGCTGCGCCGCCCGCCGAGGGGTCGAAGGAGAGGAAGGGCGTGAAGCGGGCTCTCAAGGTCGTCGAAGAGACGGCCGCGCCGGCGCGCGCACGGGCCAGGAAGTGACCGACCCGGCGGGCGCGACGACCTACACGATTCGCGCCCTCCAGGAGATGCTGGGCCTCTCTCGCGGCGTCATCACCGGCCTGATCGCCTCGGGCTTCGTCGCGCCGAGTCGAGGTCCGCGCAACGTCTACCGCTTCACCTTTCAGGACGTCGTGCTGCTGCGCACGGCCGTCGAGCTGCAATCGGCGAACATCCCGCCGAGGAAGATCCTGAGCGCGCTGAAGAAGCTGCGCGCGACGCTGCCCGAGGAGCTGCCGCTCTCGGGCCTGCGCATCAGCGCCGTCGGCAACGACGTCACCGTGCGCGACGGTCGTGCCCAGTGGCACGCCGACAGCGGACAGCTCGTGATGGATTTCGAGGTCGCGCCCGACCGGGGCAGGGTCGCGCTCTTCAAGCGGCCGGCCTTGGTGGCCACGGTCGCTCCGGTTGCGACGGGTGCCGTCGACGGCGCGGGGAAGAGCGAGCGCGCGCGTCCGTTCGCAGCGCCGCTGCGCGACGATGCGACGGCGGTGTTCAGCCGTGGCGAGGCGCTCGAGGCGAGCGATCCGGCGGCGGCCGAGGCGGCGTATCGCAAGGTGCTCGCGCTCGATCCGGACCATGCCGACGCCTATCTCAACCTCGGCGCGCTGCTCTGCGAAGGACGGCGCTGCCGCGAGGCCGTCGCCCTGTACGACCAGGCGCTGCAGCGTCATCCCGGCGAGGCACTGCTCCACTTCAACCGCGCCATCGCGCTGGAGGACGAAGGCCGCACCGCCGAGGCGCTGGGGGGCTATCACGAGGCGCTCCGGCTCGCCCCCGACCTTGCCGATGCCCACTACAACGCCGCTCGCCTGCACGAGCAGCTCGGCGACGCGCGCCAGGCCGTTCGGCACTTCAGCGCCTACCGGCGCCTGCAGCCTCGGTCCTGACAAAGGGCGCATGGCGCGGCATGGCGTGTGGCGCCGAGCGCGTTCGCGGTGGCCATGTCAGCATCGCCGGTTCCTGAATCCGCAGACGCAGCCATGAGCCGACTCTTCGAGCCCTTTCGCATCGGCGAGATGGCCCTTGCCAACCGCATCGTCGTCGCGCCGATGTGCCAGTACTCGGCCAGGGAAGGCAGTGCGCTCGACTGGCACATGATCCATCTCGGCCACCTCGCGCTCTCGGGCGCGGGCCTCCTGATTCTCGAGGCGACCGCCGTCTCGGCGGAGGGACGCATCACCGACGGCGACCTCGGCCTCTACAGCGACGAGAACGAAGCCGCCCTCGCGCGCGTGCTCGCGGCGGTGCGCGAGCAGTCGCCGATCAGGCTCGGCATGCAGCTCGCGCACGCCGGCCGCAAGGCGTCGAGCCGCGCGCCGTGGGAGGGCGGTGCGCAGGTGCCGCTCGGCCAGCCCGGCTCGTGGCAAGCGGTTGCGCCCTCGCCGGTGCCGCATGCGCCCAGCGAGCAGGCGCCGCTCGCGCTCGACGACGCCGGCCTGCAGAAGATCCGCGACGACTTCGCGCGTACCTCGGCTCGGGCCGCGCGGCTCGGCCTCGACGGCCTCGAGATCCACGCTGCACACGGCTACTTGCTGCACCAGTTCCTGTCGCCGATCGCCAACAAGCGGACCGACGCCTACGGCGGCAGCCTCGCGAACCGGATGCGCTTTCCGCTCGAGATCTTCGAGGTCGTGCGCGCCGCCTTCCCGGCCGGCAAGCCGGTCTGGGCGCGCATCTCCGCGACCGACTGGGTGCCCGGCGGCTGGGACATCGACGGCACGGTCGCCCTGTCGCAGGCGCTGAAAGCGCGCGGCTGCGCAGCGATTCACGTCTCCAGCGGCGGCGTTTCGCCGCAGCAGAAGATCGCTGTCGGCCCCGGCTACCAGGTGCCGTTCGCGCAGCGCGTGAAGGCCGAGGTCGGCCTGCCGACGATCGCCGTCGGCCTCATCACCGAGCCCGAGCAGGCCGAGACGATCGTCGCCAGTGGCGAGGCCGACGCCGTCTCGCTCGCCCGCGCGATGCTCTACGACCCGCGCTGGCCGTGGCACGCGGCGGCGAAGCTCGGCGCGCAGGTGCACGCGCCCCGGCAATACTGGCGCTCGCAGCCGCGCCAGTACAAGGACCTGTTCATCGACGCCGAATTCGGCGCGCGTTGACAAGCCCCCAAGAGTCGCCATGAACCCGAAGAGCCTTGTCGCAACGACCCCCCGCTCGGTGTGCATCGTCACCGGCTCGTCGTCGGGCATCGGCGCCGCGACCGCTCGCCTGTATGCGTCCAACGGCTGGAACGTCGTCGTCAACTTCTCGCGCGACCCGGCGCCTGCCGAGGCCGTCGGTGCCGAGTGCCGCGCGCTCGGCGTCGACGCGCTGGTCGTGCGTGCCGACGTGTCGTCGGATGCCGACTGCCGTCGCCTTGCCATGGAAGTCGACCAGCGCTTCGGCCGCGCCGACGTGCTCGTCAACAACGCTGGCACCACCAAGTTCGTGCCGATGCAGGATCTCGACGGCCTCGAGGCCGAGGACTTCCACCGCATCTACGACGTCAACGTGATCGGTCCGTTCCAGATGATCCGCGCCCTGCATCCGCTGCTGAAGAAGCAGACCGGCGCCGGCATCGTCAATGTCTCGTCGATCGCGTCGATGATGGGGATGGGCTCGTCGATCGCCTACATGGCGAGCAAGGGCGCGCTCAACGCGATGACCGTCGGCCTGGCGCGCGCGCTCGGTCCGGCGGTGCGGGTCAATGCGATCGCGCCCGGGCTGGTCGAGACGCCGTGGCTGCAGGCCGGCCTGGGCGCCGAGCGCTATGCGGCGGCCGTGCAGGGCTATCGCGCCCGCTCCGCGCTCGACGCCGTGCTCACCGCAGAAGACGTCGCAGACGCGGCCTGGTGGCTCGGCGCGCGTGCGGCCAAGACGACGGGCGAGGTGCTCCTGCTCGATGCGGGACTGCGGATCACCCGCGGCTGAGACGATGGCCACGCCTCGCTTCGGCCACTCGATGCTCGCGCACTTTCCGCTCGAGCCCGGCGCGGTCTATCTCAATCACGGCACGCTCGGCGTCACGCCGCTCGCGGTGATGCGGGCGCGCCAGACGATCCTCGACGAGATCGAGCGCCATCCGTCGCGCTTCCTCATCCGAGAGCTGATGCACCTGGGCACCTTGACGCCCACCGACTCGCCGCCGGCGGGGTCGCCAGCGCCGCGCCTGCGCGCCGCCGCTGATCGCGTCGCTGCCTTTCTCGGCGCGAGCGCCGGGAGCCTCGCCTTCGTCGACAACGCGAGCAGCGGCATCAATGCCGTGCTGCGCTCGATCGCGCTCTCGCCGGGCGACGAGATCCTCGTCTCCGACCAGGGCTACGGCGGTGTCGTGCGCGCCGCGACCTTCCTCGCGAACCAGCGCGGCGCGTCGGTCGCGACCGTGTCGTGGCCCTTTCCCGCGACCGACCCGGCCGCGATCGTCGACGCGCTTGAGCGCGCGATCGGGCCGCGCACGCGACTGGCGATCATCGACCACGTCACTTCGGAGACGGCACTGGTCCTGCCGCTCGCCCAACTCGCCGCGGCCTGTCGAACGCGCGGAGTGCCCGTGCTCGTGGACGGCGCGCACGCCCCCGGCGCGATCGATGTCGACATCGAGTCGCTCGGCGTCGACTGGTATGCCGCCAACCTGCACAAGTGGGCATTCGCGCCCAGGGGCTGCGGCGTGCTCTGGGCCGCGCCCGAGCGGCGCGAGGGCCTCCATCCGGCCGTGCTCTCGTGGGGCATCGCGAACGACGACTGGCTGCAGGAGTTCGACTGGACCGGCACGCGCGACCCGTCGCCCTGGCTCTCTGCGCCGGCGGGCCTCGACTTCATGGCCGACGTCCTTGGCACGGCGGCGATGCGCGGTCACAACCATCGCCTCGCGTGGACGAGCGCGGCGCGGCTGGCGTCGCGTTGGGGTTGCGAATGGGCCACGCCCGAGTCGATGATCGGCTGCATGGCGACGGTGCCGCTGCCCGCTCGCCTGGGCGCCGGCGATCCGGCGACGGCGCAGCGACTGCGCGACGCGCTGCTTTTCGACCACCGCATCGAGGCGCCCGTCGTCGCCCGCGGCGGCCGGCTCTGGATCCGTCTCTCGTTCCAGGTCTACAACGACGAGCGCGACGTCGACCGGCTTGTCGACGCGATCGACGTGCTCGCCCGCTGACCGCAGGCCCCGGAAAACGAACCCCGTCCTAAAATCCCGTCTTCGCCGCGTCGGGTCGCCCGCGCCGCCCCACGATCTCGAAAGCCGGTTTCCGATGACCCAGAAGGATGACGAGCGCGAAGCCGCTCGCCAGGCCGCGTTCGATTCGCTCGCGATCGATCGCCTCGCCGACACGGCGGTCAACGACATTGCCCGCATGGCCGCCGACCTGTGCGGCACGCCGGTGGCGCTGGTGTCGATGGTCGACCGCGACAAGCAGTGGTTCAAGGCCCGAGTCGGGCTCGCAACGACCGAGACGCCGCGCGAATGGGCGTTCTGTGCCCATGCGATCCAGGATCCGTCCCAGGTGATGGTCGTCGAGGACGCCACGCGTGACCCGCGCTTCGCCGGCAACCCGCTCGTCACGGGCGATCCCCACATCCGCTTTTACGCCGGCGCGCCGCTGGTCACGTCGTCGGGCCACGCGCTCGGCACGATCTGCGTGCTCGACAGCGAGCCGAGGACGCTCGATCCCGAGCGCATGGAGGCGCTGCGCTTCCTGGCCCAGCAGGTCGTGACCCGGCTCGAGGAAAAGGGCACGAAGTAGCGCCGCTAAGCTATCGGCTTCGCACGAGGAGCCCGTCATGCCCCATCTTCCCGGCCTTGCCTTCGACCTCGGCGAGACCATCGCCATGCTGCGCGACACGGTGCAGCAGTTCGCCGACGACGAGATCGCGCCGCGCGCGGCCGAGATCGATCAGAAGAACCTGTTTCCCGCCGACCTCTGGAAGAAGCTCGGCGCGCTCGGGCTGCACGGCATGACCGTGAAGGAGGAGTACGGCGGCAGCGAACTCGGTTACCTCGCCCACATCGTCGCGATGGAGGAGGTCTCGCGTGCCTCGGCGTCGGTGGGTCTGTCGTACGGAGCGCACTCGAACCTCGCCATCAACCAGCTCCACCGAAACGGCAGCGAGGCGCAGAAGC